>SSTA01000093.1 GCA_009469685.1 Azonexaceae bacterium
GGAGATGTCGGAAAAGGTGAGAACGGCACCGTCGTTGTGTCCGAGCTCGTCGCGATACGGATCGATCTGCATCAGGAAATGAAAATCGCCCTGATGGACCCGCTGAACAACCGATGTGCCGTTGGCGACGACCGCCCCGACATCGGCCCGCAGCGACGGCAGGTTGAGGTGGCAAGGAATGCCGTAGAGGAACTACCCGATGTCGTTGGCCACTAGCCCGAAGATGCGCGTCGCCAGTGCGTTGTAGCGGGCGATGCGGCCTTCCTTGTCCACCACCACCAGGCTGGTGCGCAATGAATTCTGGATATTGCTGAGCGTGGTATTGAGCTGGGTCGCCTCAACGGATTTGACCCGCAATTCGTCGTTGAGGGTCGTCAGTTCTTCGTTGGAGGCCTGAAGCTCTTCGTTGGACGCCTGCAATTCCTCGCTTGACGACTGGACCTCTTCGTTGAGGGACTGCAGTTCTTCGTTGGAAGCTTCGAGTTCCTCGATGACGGCCTGCAGGTGTTCGCGCGTATCGGCCAATTCCTGGCGCAATCGCCTACTATCGGCCCGACGGTCGCCGGCGGCGCTTTCGGGGTTTGGGTGAGCGGCGACCGAGGGACGGTTTTCCTCGAAACTGAAGAGGTAAGTCCACTCCGGACTATCCGGGAGCGGGTCGATGCGCCGGAGGACCGGCTTGACCCGAACGAACTCACCGCCGACGGTCAGCTCGACCGGAACGCCTTCCAATTGGCTCAGCCCCTCCTGGATCAGCCGGTAACCGATGGCCTTCAATTCGCTCCGCAGGTCCGGCAAGCAGAGGGCATAGACCGAAAAATCGGTGGTATCGACGGGCAGCGAGAAATAACGTCGGGAATCCCCGAAAAAATGCAGAGGCTCGAAGTTCCCGTTAACCAGAACGCCTGGCGGCCCATATGCCTTGGTGATGGTGGCCTGGGCCGCCGTCAGGTGCAATTGCCGGCGGCTCACGCCGCCGGTCTTGGGTCCCAGGGCACGCCCGCCTCCGGCCGACGGAGTCAAGCGGGCGAAGCGCAGCGAGCGCGGGGCCACTCCGGCGCGCCGGCGATAAACCTTCTGACCGGAATCGACGGTTTCGAACAAAGAAGAATTGAAACCGGCGGATTCCGATTTGCCGAGCAGCAGCAGACCATCCGGATTCAGGGCGTAGTGGAAGGTGCTGATGAGTTCGGCCTGCTGTTCGGATCTGAAATAGATGAGCAGGTTTCTGCAACTGATCAGGTCCATTCGAATGAACGGCGGATGGGCGATGACGTCCTGCATCGAAAAGACGACCAGTTCGCGAATCGCCTTCTTGATCCGCCACGCTCCGCCTTCGGGCGTGAACCAGCACGCCCGACGCTCGCCGGAGAGGCCTGCCATCTGGGCTTCGGAATAGACGCCGGCGCGAGCGACTTCCAGCGCGGCCTGGTCGATGTCGCTGGCGAAGACATGAACGTCGTAATCGCCGAGGCGCTCGCCGAGGACTTCGGCAAGGAGAATGGCAATCGAGT
The DNA here is from genome assembly GCA_009469685.1 of Azonexaceae bacterium. The sequence continues at coordinate 1,515 of SSTA01000093.1, forward strand.
AGGGTTCTTCACCGGTGGCACATCCCGGCACCCAGACGCGGACGGATTCTCCCGGCATTTTATTGGCGACCAGCAGGCGCAGCGTCTTTTCCAGGGATTCGAAAGCGGTGGGATCGCGAAAAAACGACGACACCGAGATCATGAAGGCCTGTTTCAAGGCTTCGATCTCCGCCGGCTGTTCCTTCACGTGGGTCAGATATCTCTCCAGAGTACCGATGCCCAGGCTGCGGTAGCGGCGAATGGTCTGGCGGCGCAGCGTCGCATCCTTGTACTGCTCGAGGTCCAGACCGGTCGCCTCGTGCACCCACCGGAAGAGTTCTGCGAAGGCGTCGTTGGCGGCATCGACGGCGTCAGGAGGAAGGGCGTCCCGGAGCGCTTCGACTTCGTTCAGCCACTGGACGATTTGATCGACCCCACCGATCAGACTGGCGACACCGGTGGCGATGGCGGCTTCGGGCATGCCGGGTTGAACCGCCTCCTCGGGCGCCTGGGCGATGACCATCCCGTGGGCGGCATTGATGGCCTTGGCGCCCATGGCACCATCATGTCCAGATCCCGAGACGATGACCGCCACCGCCCTATCGCCGGAGCTTTCCGCCAGGGATTCGAAAAGCCGGTCGACCGAGGGCGCGATGGGTGCAGAACCCCGATTCGGCGTCAGGGCAAGACAGGTCCCGCGAATCTCGATGTGGTGGCCCGGAGGGCAGATGTAGACATGATCGGCCAGCAGGCGGTCGCCATCGCTGGCCGATACCACGACCAATTCGCTCCGGTCGGCCAGCAACTCGGGCAGGTTGCTCGGCTGTACGGGGGACATATGGTGCGCCACCACATAAGTTGCGCGGCCACGCCGCTTCAAACCCCTGATAATCGGGCGTAGGGCCTGCAGGCCGCCCGCCGAAGCACCGAACGCGACCACCACGGGCAATTGTTCTGATGGCTTCCCAGTTAGCAAGGACATCCGCCGTTTCCTCGGCTCGGTGTCGGATTCAGGATAATCCAGCGACCAGCCTCATTGTAGGCGACCGGCCCGTCTGCATCCAACTCACGCGGACCGTCACCGAAACGGAGTCCCGAGGCGGTACGAAGTCCTGCAGATAGTCTGCGGCATAGACGGCCCTTCGCCGGGATTTCCTGCAGCCGAAGGAGAAGCTGTCTCGTCGTGCTCCGCATCCACGGCCGGAACTTGTGACTCGTCTGCCCGTCGAACGGGCGGGAGGAATAGGGCATGGATATGCCGATACGCGATACCCCCGAGGCCGGGGCGGGCAGTTCGCTCTGTCCCGCCGGGGCCAGAATTCCGGAAGATCCGGCCCGGCGCTTCGGCGAGGAGTCGTTTCGCCGCGTCGTCGAATGGGCTCCCACGGCCATGGTCCTGGTAGACGGTCAAGGTACCATCGTGCTGGTCAATGCCCAAACGGAGCAGGTGTTCGGTTATCGGCGCGAGGAATTGGTGGGGCAATTGGTGGAAATTCTCGTCCCAGAGCGCTTCGTCGGGGCACACCCGAGTCTGCGCAAAGGCTTTCAGGACCATTCCAGTCCCCGCCCCATGGGCTCGGGTCGCGATCTTTATGCCAGGCGGCGGGATGGCAGCGAATTCCCGGTGGAAATCGGCCTCAATCCCATCGGCAGCGAGGGTGACGTCATGATCCTGGCGTCGATCGTCGACATCACCGAGCGGCGGCGAGCCCAGGAACGGCTGGAAAGCGCCCTCAGGGAAAAGACCGTTCTGCTCAACGAAATCCATCACCGGGTCAAGAACAACCTTCAGGTGATCGCCAGCCTCCTCAATCTGCAAGCCAACCACACCGACGATCCCCAGGTGCGAGCCATCCTCGGCGAGAGTCAGGATAGGGTGAAGGCCATGGCGTTGACTCACGAGCTGCTCTACGAACGCAAGGATTTTTCCCGCATCGATCTGGGCGAGTATCTGAGCCGCCTGGTGCAACTCCTCAGCAGCAGCTACCGGGCCGACAGTCGCCGCATCGCCGTGCGTTGTACTCTCCCCGAGACGATCCAGTATCTGGATCTGGAGCGGGCAATTCCCTGCGGTCTGATCGTCAACGAACTGGTCACCAATGCCTTCAAGCATGCTTTTCCCGGAGAGCGCCGCGGCACCGTCAGCATCACCCTTGCGGGGCGCGACGATGGCCAGATCAGTCTGACGGTGGCCGACGACGGCGTCGGATTACCCCCCGATCTCGATCTCGGTGCGACCAAATCCCTCGGGATGCAGCTCGTTCCCCTGCTGGTGGACCAGAGCGGCGGAACCCTGACCGTCGAGCGCACCGGCGGCGCCCGGTTCATCCTTTTGCTGCACCCTGACCCCTCACGGAGAGTTTCCCCATGAATGCCCCCCTCCCCATCAATCTCATGCTGGTCGAGGACGAGCGGGTGGTCGCCTTCGACCTCAAGATGCAGTTGCAATCCTTCGGCTATCGCGTCGGTGCCGTGGTGGCCAGCGGCGAGGAGGCGGTGGAGCGGGTCGCCGCGGAAGCTCCCGATCTGATCCTGATGGACATCCACCTCGAAGGCGAGATGGACGGCGTCGAAGCGGCGCTCGAAATTCAATCCAGACATCAGGTTCCGGTCATCTACCTGACCGCCTACGCTGAGGACGACACCCTCAAACGGGCGCTGGAAAGCCGGCCTTTCGGCTACCTGGTCAAACCCTGGAACGTCCGCGAACTGCACGCCAGCATCCAGATGGCGCTGGCCCGCCGCCGGGCCGAGGTGGCCGTCGAGGATAGCGAGCAGCGTTTCAAGCTGGCGATGGATGCGGCATCCCTTGGCGTCCTCGAATGGTCCACGGCAGACAATTCATTGCACGGTGAGGGTCATCTCACGCCCCTGGTCGGCGATCTGCCGATGCCCCTGAACGAGCCTGCCGACGTCTTTCTCGCCCGACTGGAACCCCAGGATCGGGATCTGGTCGTCGAGGCCCTGGAACGCACCCAGTCGAGCGGGGAATCGGTCCGGGTCGAATTCCGCACGTCCGGAGCATCCGGCCACCTCCACTTTCTCGAAGCCCGCCTGCGGGCTCAATGGGGACCGAACACCGAGAAGCGGGTGGTCGGCATCCTCCAGGACGTGACCGAGCGCCATCGTTCCGAAGACCGCCTGCGGCAATCGAGCGTCGTCTTCAGAACCGCTGCGGAAGCCATACTCCTGACCAACGCCGCCTGCCGCATCACCGCCGCCAATGCCTCCTTCACCCGCATCACCGGCTACACCGAGGAGGAAGTACTGGGCAGCGAGCCCGATGCTCTCCTGCATGCGCGCCGGGGCAGCGGCGCCAATCTCGCGGAACTGGCGGCCGGGGATGCCGAGTTCTGGCAGGGAGAAGTGCTGTTCCGCCGCCGCAACGGCGAGGTGTTTCCGGCCTGGCAGAGCCTCAGCGTGGTCCACGACGGGGCGGGCAAGGTCAGCAATTACGTCGTGGCCTTCTCCGATGTCACCGGCCTGCGCGCCGTACAGGACAAGCTCAATTACCTCGCCCACCACGACCCGCTCACCGGCTTGCCCAACCGGCTCCTGTTCGACGAACGGCTCGATCACGCCATCAGCATTGCCAAGGACAAGAATACTCAGTGTCTACTGCTCTTCCTCGACCTCGACAGTTTCAAGGTGGTCAACGACACCCTGGGGCACGCCATGGGCGACGAACTGCTGCGGGTAGTGGCCAGCCGCCTCAAGAGCGCCCTGCGCACCAGCGATACCGTCGCGCGTTTCGGCGGCGATGAGTTCCTCATCCTGGCGGGCAGTACGCTGCCCGCCTATGCCGCCCAATTGGCCGAGAAGATTCTCGACGCCCTCCGCGTACCGATCGTCCTGGCCGACGATGCCATTACGGTCATGGGCAGCATCGGGATCGCCATCTATCCCGACCACGGCAGCGACCGCCACCACCTGCTCCGCTCGGCCGATATCGCCATGTACTCGGCCAAGAGCCTGGGACGCAATCGTTACCAGTTCTATACGGCCGACATGGCGGAGCGCTCCCGGGAGCGGTTGCAGGTCGAACAAGGGCTGCGCCAGGCCATGGTCACCGACGGACTGACCCTGTGTTATCAGCCCCAGGTCAGTCTCGCCAATCGCCGCATCGTCGGTGTCGAAGCCCTGGTCCGCTGGGTCCATCCCCAGCTTGGCCCCATGCCGCCCACCCGCTTCATTCCCGTTGCCGAGGAGAGCGGGGTCATCGAGAACCTCGGTCGCTGGGTGCTGCAGCGGGCCTGCGAAGAAATGCGCGGCGTGATGGATGGCGACGGTCGGCAACTGCGTCTGGCGGTGAATGTTTCCGCCCGCCAGTTCATGCGCGAGGGCTTCGCCCAGATCGTGGGCGACATTCTCGCCGAGACCGGTTTTCCCGCCGATGCGCTGGAACTGGAAATTACCGAGAGCACCCTGCAGAGCATCGAACGCAGCGTCGAAATCGTTGCCGCCTTGAAGGGACTCGGCATTGCCATCAGCATCGACGATTTCGGGACTGGCTATTCTTCCTTGAGCGTGCTGCGCGATCTGCCCATCGATCAGATCAAGATCGATCGCTCCTTCGTTCTCGAGGTGCCGGAGAATCCGGCTGCGCTGGCCATGGTCGAGGCCGTGGTGACCCTCGCCCGCTCCCTGCGCATGACGACCTTGGTGGAAGGCATCGAGCGCGAGGAACAAGCTGCGGCGCTGAGCGCTCTGGGCTGCTGCGAAGCCCAGGGCTACCTGTTCAGTCGCCCGGTCACCCAATCCGACCTGAGGCAGCTGCTGGCCCAGGAAGGCATCCCGCCGCA
>SSTA01000094.1 GCA_009469685.1 Azonexaceae bacterium
CAGGGAAGTGGGGAGAGTCACTGGGGAGTATCCGGGTCAGCGGGGCTTCCAGGCCGAGGGAGATTTTCCGGGCGCACGGCCGCGGGAAGTACGACGACTTCCGGGGACTCGAGCGGCGGGCGGCCGCAGCCCATGCAACGGCCGGAATCGGGATCGGGCATGCAAATGCCTACGCAGGGATAGAGTTCTTCGTTGCTCATGGTTTGCAGTCGCAGCGGAGTTCGCCGTCCCAGGGGTCCAGTTCCTGCCGCCGTTTGGCGACGGCGGCCAGGATGATGATGCGGGCGGCGTCATCGGCCTGGCCCCAGGCAGCAATTTCGTCGACATTGCGCAGGCAACCTTGGCAGAGGCCAGTCGCCCGGTCCAGGCGGCATACGTCGATGCAGGGAGAAGGAACCATCAGATGATCACGAAACGGTGACGGAAATCGAGTACCGAGGCGACGGCTTCCTCGGCCTGGGCTCGGGCGACCCGGACGAGCGTCACCATATAGCGGCGCTTGTCGCGGGCAATGAGTTCGGGAAAGCTCAGGGTGTCCCCGGCTCCTGCTGTCTGAGTCACGACGCCCATCCGATCCAACGCCACGGTGTAGGGTTGCAGGGCGAGAGAGAGTTCGGGGGCCAGGAGAAATTCGGCGAGGGCACGGACCAGAGGTTCGGGTTCGAGGGCTGCCGCGACCGAGCGCAGGTGGGCATCGAGTTCCGCCAAACGGCGCGTATGCACCGCGTACTCCGGGCCGGGGGTGCTCCCCTTGAGGAGTGCCAGGTGAGCCCGCTCGCTGGTGCTGTCGCCTTGGGTTTCCGCGCGTTCGATACGCAGCCCTTCGAGGTGGGCATGGAAATTTCTCAAGAGACTGTCATAGGCGCTGGCCCGCAGGGCCTGGCGGGTTTCGTGCAATTCACAGTGAGGCTCGACCAGGGTGTGGTCGGTAAAGTAGAGCACGGTTTGCGGGACGTTCGCCCGCAGGGTATCGCCCTGGAGCGCCGGGCCGAGCTGCTTCTTCTCCTGCCGTCGCGCGGCGAGCAGGGCATAGAAACTATCGCTGCGGCGGCATTCCGGATTTGCCAGGTAGTCGCGCACGGCCTGGCTACGGCCGAGCATGCCGCGAATGTCATCGGCGGTGGCGAAGAGGGCGTGGACGAGCGGATCGGAAACGAAGGCGCGGGAATCGACGGTGTGGGGTCCGGGCAGGCTGTCCACGAGGCCTTCGCAATAGCCCAGGGCGCAATCCACCGGGGATTTCAAATGAGAGTCGAAATCGGGGGCGACCGTGAGCAGGGGGTCGACCAGTTCGCCAATCCGGGCCAGGGCCAGGCGAGTGCCGGTGTCGGCGGGCGGAGTGCGGTGCAGCATTCCGGCGATGGCGGAGAGCAGCCCCATCAGCCCTCCCTTGCCAGGAGAGCACGGCCGGCCCGGGAATTGCCCGGCCGGCCGAGGATCTCTCCGATCCAGGCGCCCACGGCCACCAGCGCCGGCAAGTCGACGCCCGTTTCGATGCCCAGGCCCTCCAGGAGGTAGGCCAGATCCTCGGTCGCCAGATTGCCTGAGGCGCCGGGGGCGTAGGGGCAGCCGCCGAGACCGGCGACGGAACTGTCGAAGACCGCGACGCCCGCTTCCAATGCGGCATAGACGTTGGCTACCGCCATGCCGTAAGTGTCGTGGAAATGGCCTGCGAGGCGGGCGACCGGCAGCTGGCGTGCGCATGCCTCGATCAGGCGGCCGATTGCCGCCGGCGTCCCGACGCCTACGGTGTCGCCGAGGGAGACCTCGTAGCACCCCATTTCCGCCAGCCGGGAGGCGACGGCAGCGACGGCCCCGGGGGCTATGGGCCCCTCGTAGGGGCAGCCGACGACGCAGGAGACGTAGCCTCGCACCTTGAGATCGAGGGCGGTAGCGGCGCAGATGACCGGTTCGAAACGCTTCAGGCTTTCGGCGACCGAGCAATTGATGTTCTTCTGCGAAAAGGTTTCCGAAGCGGCAGCAAAAATGGCGACCTCGGTGGCGCCGGCTTCGACGGCGGCGTCGAAGCCTTTGAGGTTAGGGACCAGGACCGGGTAGGCGACGCCGGGGCGGCGGCGTATGCCACGGAGCACTTCCGCATGATCGGCCATCTGGGGAACCCACTTGGGGGAGACGAAAGCGGTGGCCTCCACCACCGGCACACCCGTAGCGGCGAGGCGCTCGATGAGTTCGATCTTGGTTGCCGTGGGGACGAGCTGTTTTTCGTTTTGCAGGCCGTCCCGGGGGCCGACCTCGACGATGCGCACGCGGGAGGGGAAGGTCATGGCGCCCAATCAAAATCGAGCAGCGCGCTTCCCTCCTTCACCAGCGTGCCGGGGGGGAAATGGAAAGCCGCGACGCTCCCGGTAGCGGGGGCCGTGATGGTGTGCTCCATCTTCATGGCCTCCAGTATAAGCAGAGGCGTCCCTTTTTCCACCTGTTGGCCAGGATTGACGAGGAGGGCCACCACTTTGCCGGGCATGGGCGAGATCAGGCCGCCGCCCGCGTCCCTGGCGTCCTCGACCCCATGGCGGGGATCGTCGCGGACCAGCAGGTAGGTCGTTCCCTCAAGGAATACATGGCGCTTGTCGTCCTCGGCGACGATGCCGGCCGACAGCCGCCGGTCGTCGATTTCCACCGTCAGGTCCCGGCCACCCTGCCGGTGACCGCAAACGACGGTCGCGACGCCCTGGACTGTGAGTATCCATCGCTCCTGGTCGCAGAGCACTTGCACTTCGATCGGGCCATCACGGTCCCGGAAAGCCAGGCTGCGGGGGTTGGAATGATTCATCCGCCAACCGTCCTGAGCATGCCAGGGCGAATGGGGGTCGCTGCTGCGGAGCGCCGCCTCCCGAGCCCTTTCCCCCTCGCCTAGCAGTTCGCCGAGGGCGGCGATCAACACGACGTCCCGGGGAATCGGCCCGGGTATAGGAAAGAGTAGGGCTCGCTGGCGCTCGATGAAGCCAGTATCGAGGTCCGCACTGGCGTAGGCCGGACAGCTTGCCAGGCGGGACAGGAATGCGGCGTTGCTGGCCACGCCTGCCACCTGGATTTCGGCCAGAGCAAGGCGCAGGCGGCCAAGGGCGCGGGTGCGGTCGGCGTCCCAGACGATGAGCTTGGCGATCATGGGATCGTAGTCGGGAGTGATCTCGTCGCCCTCCTCGACCCCCGCGTCGACCCGCACGTGCAGGGTTTCCCGCGGCAGCTTCAGCCGCAGCAGGCGGCCCGCGGCCGGAAGGAAGCCGCGATCGGGGTCCTCGGCGTAGAGGCGGGCTTCGATGGCGTGGCCCCGCATGACCAACTGTTCCTGGGCGAGGGGCAACTGCTCCCCCGCAGCGACCCGCAACTGCCATTCCACCAGATCCAGGCCGGTAATCATTTCGCTGACCGGGTGCTCCACTTGCAGGCGGGTATTCATCTCCATGAAGTAGAAACTGCCGTCATCCCGGGCGATGAATTCGACCGTGCCGGCGCCCACATACCCCACGGCCCGAGCCGCCGCGACGGCCGCAGCGCCCATGCGCTGACGCTGTTCCGGGCTCATGCCCGGGGCGGGGGCTTCCTCCAGCACCTTCTGGTGCCGGCGCTGGACCGAACAGTCCCGTTCGAAGAGATGGACGCAATGGCCCTGACGGTCAGCGAACACCTGCATCTCGATGTGGCGGGCGCGGGCCACATATTGCTCCACCAGCACCCGGGCGTCGCCGAAGCTGGCGGCGGCTTCCCGCTGACAGGCAGCCAGGGCGGCGAGGAAATCGTCGCCCTTGTCCACCCGGCGCATACCCTTGCCGCCGCCTCCCGCGACCGCCTTGATGAGCACCGGGTAACCGAGGGCCTCCGCTTCCTGATGCAGGCGGCCGGGATCCTGATCATCGCCGTGGTAGCCGGGGGTGAGGGGCACGCCAGCGGCGTCCATCAGGGTCTTGGCCGCCGATTTCGATCCCATGGCGCGAATCGCGCCGGGGGGCGGGCCGATGAATACGATACCCGCCGCTGCGCAGGCCTCCGCGAAATCGGCGTTCTCCGAGAGGAAGCCGTAACCGGGGTGGATGGCCTGGGCTCCGGTGCGTCGGGCGGCTGCGATGATCTTTTCGCCGGCCAGGTAGGACTCGCTCGCCGCCGCTGCCCCGAGCCGCACGGCCTCGTCGGCCAGCCGGACGTGGCGAGCCCCGGCGTCGGCTTGGGAATAGACGGCGACGGTACGCATCCCCAGCCGGTGGGCGGTCTTCATCACCCGGCAGGCGATTTCCCCCCGGTTGGCGATGAGTATCCTTTCAAACATGGGCCATCCCCGGCGGCGCGACCGCCGGAGCGCATCCTGCTCCCGGGGCAGGGCGCGCCGTTCCCGCGCGTCTGCGCGCCTGGGCGCGCCGCTCGCCGAGGAGAATCCGCCCCGCCATCGTCAGGCTTTCTGTGCCCACCGCGGGGAGCGCTTTTCCAGGAACGCCGCGATCCCTTCCCGGGCTTCCGGTGTGGCCCGCAGGTAGCCGATGCGATGGGCGGTGTCCTCCAGCAGGCTGTCGTTCACCGGCTGGTGATCGACGGCCCGGATCAGCTCCTTGGCAGCGGTCTGGGCCAGAGGGCCGCCAAGGAGGAGGGCGGCGGCGATGTTCGCCACGGTGGCATCGAGCTGCTCCGGCGCGACCGCCTCATGCACCAGGCCGATTTCCCTTGCCCGCGCGGCATCGATTCGTTCTCCCGTCTGGAAATAGCGCAGCGCCTGGCGGGACCCGATGGCGCGGAGCACATAGGGCGAGATGGCCGCAGGAATAATGCCCAGACGCGCTTCGGAGGTGGCGAAGACGGCGTCAATCGACGCCACGGCGATGTCGCAGGCGGCCACCAGCCCCATGCCGCCGCCCAAGGCGGCGCCATGGACCCGGGCGATGGTGGGCTTCTTCGAGTCCGCCAGGGTGCGCAGCATGCGGGCCAGGGCGCGGGCATCGGCGAGATTGTCATCGACGCCTTGGGCGGAGGCCCATTGCATCCACTTGAGGTCCGCCCCGGCGGAAAAACTCTTGCCGCGGCCGCCGAGGACGACGACGCGCACGGCGGGATCGGCATCGAGAGTACGGTAAGCCTCGGTCAGCTCGGCGACCAGGGTTTCGTCGAAGGCGTTATGGACGACGGGGCGGTTCATCCACAGCGTGGCAACGGATTCTTGAATCTGGAGTTCCAGGGATTGGTAGGGCATGGGGTCTCCTGCTTCTCTGCAGCGGTTCAGAATACCTCAACCCCTCATTTCCCGGACAAGCCCTGCCATGACCGGATTCTCGCCGTCCAGAGCGGTCGCCAGACTCTCGCGGTTGGCCGTGGGTTGGTTCTGGCTGACTTTCCACTTGCCCTCGAGCCGGGTGATGACGATCTCGATGCCGCAAATGGCCCGCAACAGGCGATCGACGTGGTCGGTCGGGGCATCGGTCACTGCCCAGGGATGGGCCCGGTCGGCCTCGTGACTCGTGGTCAGGTGGCCGATCTGAGCGCGTATCCACTCGGGATCGGCATGGGTGCGCAAGCAGCCGTGGGCATGCACGACGGCGTAATTCCAGGTGGGCACCACCCGTCCATCCAGGGCCTTGGTCGCGTAATGGCTGGGGCTGACGTAGCACTGAGGACCATGGAAGACGGCCAGCACGGAAGCGCCGTCGGCTCCGGCCAGCGGGTTGCCGCGGGCCACATGACCGCGCAGGACGCCCCATTCGCCGATTCCTTCATGGAGGATCAGCGGGAGATGATTGGCCTCGAATCCGCCATCGCCGTGGGTGATGAGGGTCGCGAGCGGTTGCGCTGCGATCAGGCCGTGAAGCCGGGCGCGATCGGTGACGGCGAAATGGGCAGGCAGGTACATGCTTACATCCGGAAAATCCCGAAGCGGGTGTCCCCGATCGGGGCATTGAGCGCCGCCGATAGACTCAGACCCAGGACCCGCCTCGTATCCGCCGGGTCGATGATGCCGTCGTCCCAGAGCCGGGCGCTGGCGTAATAAGGATGCCCCTGGGTTTCGTATTGGGCCCGGATCGGGGTCTTGAAGGCCTCTTCCTCTTCCGTGCTCCAGGACTTGCCGGCCGCTTCCAGGCTGTCGCGCTTGACCGCCGCCAGGACGCTGGCGGCCTGCTCGCCGCCCATCACCGAGATGCGCGCGTTGGGCCAGGTCCACAGGAAGCGCGGACCGTAGGCGCGGCCCGCCATGGCGTAATTGCCGGCGCCAAAGGAGCCACCGATGATGACGGTGAATTTGGGCACCGCGGCGGTGGCGACCGCCGTGACCATCTTGGCGCCGTCCCGGGCAATGCCGGCATTCTCGGCTTTCTTGCCGACCATGAAGCCGGTGATGTTCTGCAGGAAGATCAGCGGAATGTGGCGCTGGGCGCAGAGTTCGACGAAATGCGCGCCTTTGAGGGCGGATTCGGAAAACAGGATGCCGTTGTTGGCCACGATCCCCACCGGATAGCCGTGGAGGCGTGCGAAACCGCAGACCAGGGTCGTCCCGTAGCGAGCCTTGAATTCGTCGAAATCCGAGCCATCCACCAGCCGGACGACGATCTCGTGCACGTCGTAGGGTTTGCGGGGATCGGTGGGGATGACGCCATAGATCTCTTCGCCGGCGTAGCGGGGGGCGACGGGCTCGCGCAGGTCGAGAGCGGGCGACTTGCGCCAGTTGAGGTTGGCGACGATACGGCGGACGATGGCCAGGGCGTGGGCGTCGTTTTCCGCCAGATGGTCGGCGACGCCGGAAAGCCGGGTATGGACGTCGGCGCCGCCAAGCTCCTCGGCGCTGACGACCTCTCCGGTAGCCGCCTTCACCAGGGGCGGGCCACCCAGAAAGATGGTGCCCTGGTTCCGGACGATGATCGATTCGTCGCACAGGGCCGGCACATAAGCACCGCCCGCCGTGCATGACCCGAGGACGGCGGCGATCTGAGGAATTCCCCGGGCCGACAGGTTGGCCTGGTTGTAGAAAATACGTCCGAAGTGCTCCCGGTCGGGAAAGACCTCGTCCTGCAGGGGCAGGAAAGCGCCCCCGGAATCCACCAGATAGATGCAGGGCAGGCGATTCTCGAGGGCGATCTCCTGGGCCCGCAGGTGCTTCTTGACGGTCAGCGGCGTGTACGTGCCGCCTTTCACGGTGGCATCGTTGGCGACGACCATGCACTCGACTCCGGCGACGCGGCCGATACCGGCGACCAGGGCGGCCGACGGTACCTCGTACTCGCCGCCGTAGAGCCCGTAGGCGGCGAACTGACCGATCTCCAGAAAGGGGGTGCCGGGGTCGAGGAGGGCATCCACCCGCTCCCGGGGCAGCAGCTTGCCCCGGGCGAGATGCTTCTGGCGAGCCGTTTCCGGGCCACCCAGGGCGATATGGCCGGCTTTTTCCCGCAAATCCGCCAGCAGAGCTGCCATGGCCGCAGCGTTGGCCTGGAAATCCGCCGAGCGAGGATCGATCCGCGACTGGAATTCGCCCATGGCCGCTCAGGGTTTGTGGGTGGCCCGTTCGGCCACCGGGTGGCCGGCCGCCTTCCAGGCCTTGAAGCCGCCCTCGATCTGGGCGACGGGGGCGAGGCCCATGTCCTGCAGGGCGGCGGTGGCGAGGCTGGATCGCCAAGCGGACTGGCAGTAGAGGACGAATTCCTTGCCCGACCCGAAAATTTCCTTGTAGTACGGGCTCTCCGGGTCCACCCAGAATTCGAGCATGCCGCGGGGGGCGTGGAAGGCGCCGGGGATCATGCCCTCCCGCTCCAGTTCCCTGATGTCGCGAATGTCGACGAAGACCGCCTGGCGATCGTCGAACTTGGCCCGTGCCTCCGCCAGCGAAAGGGTGCGGATGCGCTCGCGGGCTTCGGCGATCAATTGTTGGCAGCCTTTGGTGATGGCCATGGAAACCTCCTGTCTAGAAACCGCCTTCCGCCAGCCAGCGTTCGAGCTGGGGCAAGCGGTCGGCGCCGAAAAACATTTCGCCGTCGACGACCACGGTGGGCGAACCGAATACCCCCGCCGCCATGGCAGTCTCGACTTCGGCCTTCAGGCGCTCCTTCAACTCCGGACCGCCCAGGGCGGCCGCCAGGGCTTGGCGATCGACGCCCAGGCCGGCGGCGATGTCGAGGACGGTATCCGGCCCGGAAATGTCGCGGTCGTCGACGAACAGCGCCCTGTACGTCGCGTGGGCGAAAGCCCGCGCCTGCGCGCAGTCCTGCTCATGGAGCCAGAGATAGGCCCGGGCGGCTTGCTGGGTCGGCAAGGGGAACTTGCTCGGAAAGCGGAAGGGGATGCCGAGGAAACGGGCGGAACGGGCGAAGTCGTGCTTGTAGTAGGCGGCCTTGGGGGGCGCCTGCAGGGTCAGGGGGGCACTGCCCGTGGATTGGAAAATGATGCCCAGCAGGATAGGCCGCCAGCGCACCTTGCGCCCGTAGCGGGCCGCGAGATCGTCGATCTTCTCGCTCATGAGGTAGCCATAGGGGCTGGAGAAGTCGAAGTAGAAGGTGATGGGGTCGGCCATGGAGGTCTCCTTCGGAATTAAAGCATCTCGAGCGCGAGAGCGGTGGCCTCGCCACCGCCGATGCATAGGGCGGCGACGCCGCGC
>SSTA01000412.1 GCA_009469685.1 Azonexaceae bacterium
ATTGCCTCTTCGTCCATGGCCGTAGTGTTTCCAGCGGCAACAGGTGAGACGGGAGAGGGAGGCGACGGTTGATTGCGCCAGGCTGTGTTTTCGTTTTCCAGGGTTTCGAGCTGAGCTTTGTTGCGCCGTTGGACGGCTTCTGCGTCAATTCGCTGTTGCTGGGTCAGCGACTCGCTGCTATGAACTGCGACGGCCGCGCTGTTGTCCTTGCATCCCGTATCGCTGATGATGGTTTTGCCGGATGGGGTCTTGCACTTATAGATGTCGGCCCACGCATTGAGGCTGAGTGTAGCGGCCAGAGCGGCGATGATGAGGTGGGATGACATGGCGCGTTTATGATCCATTGGCCGAATCCTTACGTAAGTTTCCACTGAGTGGAATGATCTCTGCAGAAGGTTGGTTGGCAGCTTGGTCGAAGATTGGTCGTTCCTCTCCAGCCAATGCGGTATGTACTCCATTCACGCCAGCGGCAATGACACAGATGTTTGAATAATCGCCAAAGATGAAGCTCTCAATGAGCTTGAACACGTCGTACGGCAGAACGGTTCTGCTGAAATTTTTCACAATCCCCATGACCATCCGTAAAAGACTCATCGGTCAGATGGTACAAAGCAAGGACTATTCATTTGTGCATGGTGCCGCGGAGTCTATCCCAATATTATCGAGTTGCTTCCGGAGCCAATCCTTGAATTCCATATGCAAATTATGCGTTACCGCATAGCGGGACAGCAAATACTTCCGAAGCAGTCAGGTGTCATTCCTTGCCCCCTTTCCGCTTCAGTCCCGGCCAGCGTACTGCCTGGCACGGGCCGGGGCGCATGCCTTTGAGGCACTGCGCACACGTCACGCGGTTGTCCTGGTCGGCGGAAACGGTGCGCATCAAGCGGCCCTCGCCGATCATCTTGACGAGATCGGACGTGGAAACTACCCTACGAGTTAAGGGCGCAATGCCATATGTGCGCGACAAGAGTTCGTGGACCTCCCTGGCGTGGCGCCCTTTCTGTCGCTTGGCGGTTGTTAGGGCCTCATTCAAGCCGTCAAACTGATGGCGATTGGAAACGTACAGCCCATTGCCGTTTCTCACTTCGCCGACGATGCGATCTGGCCGAAGATTCAGGATCGTGACCACGAAGTGCCCGCTCCCCTCCCCGCGTGACGACTGAACCGGCCGCAGCGCCGCCCCAGCTCCCTGGCGGCGGTTGTTATGGCGGATTCTAGACTTATGGCCAGGCGCGCGGCTAAGGACATTCGCGTAAGCACTGTCGTGCACCCGCAGAGTACATGGTTGCCTTGGCGCAATGCCAGGTCATGCGGCGCGCCTTTCCAGATTGCGGATCACCTCGGCTTCGGCTGCAAAGAAATCCGCCTGTTGCTTCCATTGCCGGATGGTCGAGCAGGCGCCGAAGGCTGCGCTCGAAGCAGTACTGGCCGTAATTGCGTCACGCATTTGGGCTCCCTAACGTCCTGCATTTTTGCATCGGTGGTCCTTGTGGCCGTGATAAATCCGCCAATTCTCTACCGCAAGAATCCATTTGTCATCACTCCACGATCGCAAACCTTCCCGCCTCCCGCAGAAACTCCCGGCGCTTTGGCAAGTAGAACTCGCCCTTCATCGGAGCTTCGTTCGTACCTTGGTAACCATGGCACGGTGGAAGGTGTCACCACCACTCGCCAAATGCCCGGTGAAGCGTTGCGAAAGCCGCTCAGGCAGGGTGACGTATGGTTTCCCCCTACGCATAGTGAAGCGTCTGACCTCGTGGTGAGAAGATACGCGGCACGATCTGACGAGGTTGCCATGCTTCGGGAAAAACATGGCTAGCGTGGTCGAACCAGCGCAAGACCTTCCTTCTGTTCCCGCAGCAACCGGTTCAATTCCTTCACGGCCTCCCGCAGCACTCGCCAATGCCCGCCCTTTTCGGCATTCCGCGCGGACTTGGCCAGCCCTTCAGGCGTGCGCGGCCCTGTCGATTTCGTCCAGGGTTGCCATTGCCGGATCAGCATTGATTGCCGCGCCCGGCGCTCCGGTGTCCAACCGTTCGCCATCATTGACATCCAATAGTTCGCTTTTCGTTGATTCTGTTTTTCCTGCGCGCGCGCGCGTGGGCGACGATGCGTCCTGGGTGTTGTTGACCTGCTGCGGACCGTTGGCGATGTTCGCTTGCTTCACGAATGCCACCGGCCGCGGGTTCTTGATTTCGGCCAGGGTTTGCAAGGTTGCCCTGCATTGAGACTGCGCTTTGAGGGCAACGCGGATCAGGGTTTCTTGAACCCGTAACCCACCTTCAGAAATGGCCGAACGCTGGGCGTAATGGAGAAACATCGCATTCAGCGAGGCCGCTTGCCCGATCAGCATTTCCTCGACTGATCCCAGGTCGCCTCGCTTGATCTCTCTTGATCGTTCCATGAGTTCATCAAAGCAATTGACGATACTCAAATCCGACCCAAACATCGCTGCCGAGAAGATTGACCCGAGAGCCGCATTTCCGGCCAGCGGATGCGCTGCAATTTTTTCCATGTCCGCCACGGTCACTTCCTCTCTTTCTGTGCCGCCTCCGCATACTGCATGTTCTCTTTCAGCAGGCAGTTGTTCTCGGCAGTAAGCTCGTCGAGCTTCTTCCGCTTCCCTTCGGGCGACAGCGCATTGTCCCGGTGCATCTTCATCATCTCGGCGTTGAGCGCTAAGATCAAGCGGCCTGCCGCTTAGCGGCTGCCAGTCGCAGTTGGTGGCGCAGGGTTTCGATCTGGTCCTGTATTTCCATCACATTTCGAGCCTCGACCTCCGCACGGCGCTGGTGTGACAGAAATTCCTGCTCCAGTGCAGGCCGGGCCAAGGCGAGGCGCTCCGCCTTCAAGAGCAGTTGCGCTCTTCTGGCCAGTAGCTCGTCGTCGGCCGCGAATTCATCGCCACCCGCCACAACAATCCGCCCGACTACTTCCGGGCGCTGTTGATCGAGCTCTGCGGCTTCGTATCTCAAGAACTCGACTTCACCGGCTATCCCTTCCAACTTGAAGCGAACCGAGTCTGATGCCGTTATTGCCTGCTGCCAGGGCTGCTTCGCCTCAACAAGCCTGGCGAAAAGCTCGGCCAGTTGCGGGCTGGTGTCAAAAAGAGTCTCGGAAATGTTGTCGTATGCGTCGCGCTCATTCTTGGACATTTTTTGGTTCTGGTTCATTTTTGCTCCTTGGGTTAGTCAATCGTCGAATCCATGGCGCCGCATGGGCCGCGCTTCCTGTGCAACCTCTCTCGCTGCACGCATGGCGTTCTGCGAGGCGTCACGGCCGGCATCACGACAGTGGCGACGTTCGCCGTGCTGGGCTGGTAAAACGGTCCCCATAGCTGCCGTACCCGTGCTTGATCTTTCCAACTTCATGGCAGGCAATGCAGTAGCGGCGCCTACCCGCAATGCCATCGATCCGGAAGTAATCCGAAAGCGGCTTATTCATCCAGCAGCACTCGCAGTTCTTAGCAAGCATGGCGAATACTCCGCACATAGATGGCTAATCTATATAGGTGACCCGTGGCGGTACGATGCGACCCCGAAAAACAGGGGGTTTTGTACCCTGGCGGTACAAAGTCCATTGATTTCAGTGTTCCGGCACCGCACTTCGTACCGTGGCGGTACGAACTGGAGGTACTTTGTACCGTGGCGGGGCTACAGTTTGCGTTTTTCTGGCGCGTCGCCACCGCGCCGGATTGCTTTCCGTTGGCGCATTTGCCAAGCTGTCTGCGTCGCCCACGTAATCCATTCGCCCGTAGCAACCCGGCCTCACGTCGAGCTTTGACAGGTCGCAATCCAATGGAAACAGGGTGCAGGCGAATAGGCTGCAATCCAGCCGTGAGCCTTGACGGGTCTGTACTATCAAGCGGTGCTCCAGCAATTCCCTGGCCGCCGCCAATAGGGAGGCTCGACCTGACCACCCACGCACGGCCATAACTTTGGGGGCGATGCATAAATCCCCGTTCCGGCTGGCATTTGGCCCCATCATGGATAGCAAGTCCACCAGCAGCTTTAGCGCGTGTGGAGATAGCTCCGCACACGCCCGCGACCGCAAGAAGTCCAAAGGCAGCGGGAGCCAATGGCCGGTTACGGCAATTGATTTTTTCTTTGACTTGGCCATGGTTCATGCGCCTCTCCCGACGTTCGTTTTGTGTAACGCATCGAGAATTTGCGGAAGGCACTCGGCTTTGATCGAAACGCCCTTGCCGGGACGCAATTCGCCGGTGGTCAGATCGTCGTACCAGGTCCGAATATCGACCAGCCGGTGGCCTTTGTAGGTGCGCTCGAAGACGCGATAGACCTCGCGCTGGTTCTTCGGGATTTCGGCCAGTAGATTGCCTTCGAAGGAATCAGTCATGGCTGACCTCCTCTGGTTCGCTAATTAAGCTGTATAGCGCGACACCAGCATGGGAAAAGCCATCGGAATCGACCGTGGTTATGCGATCACTGGCGATAACGTACCCTTGGTGCTCAAGGTCTTTGACGCGGCCGGCCGGGTGGCTGATACCAACCTCCCGCAACTCGTGGGTGTGCCGTGAGCAAAGGCGCAACATCGTCACCAGACGGTGTAGTTGAGCCCTGGTTGAGGTCGATCTTGGACTATACTTCCGCTGTGTCTGCTTAGCCTTGCCGACTTCGCCCGCCTGGCCGCGGGCATTGTCTTTTTTGGAGGTCCAGTTCATTTAGCACCTCCCACCAGGATCTCCCGAAGGTCGGAGACGCGCCAGGCGAGGCGCCCGTTTATGCGGATCGGGCGGATAGGACCGCACTCAAGGCAGGCCCACCGTCTAAGTGTCTGGGGCTCGCGGTTAAGGATCGGCGCTGCCTCGTGGGTCGGCAATACGGGGCGACCGTGTGCGATGTCGCTGAGAACCTGATCCACGTCCTCTACAGTCAGGTTGGGCCAAGGCAATTTGGGAGTTTTCGAGTGGTTTCTGCTCGCGTCCTCTGCGGATTCGGTCGGAAAGTCCGCAGGTAGGCCGGCGTTGCAGTAAAGCGTTTTCAAGAGGTTCGTAGCCATCATTCCTCCGGGTGGAGAAGTGCGCCTAGGCGGGATTGCCTGTTGCGGCGCGTTGATGGTGCGAAGATTTAATCGGGGCTGATTTTCCCGATTTAATTCCCCATTTAAACCCGGTGTTGGTGCGGATTTCCGGGATTTATCCCAATTTAGACAGGGTTAAAGCTCCCCGATCTCAGCCAGCAATTCAGCCTCCCATTTACTCCACGTTTTTTTGAATCGCGCTTCCACCTGCCCTGTATTGAGCTCGTTGTTCTCAATAAGCAGCCGAGCGAACACCACCGGGTTCCAAAGGGATGATGCCGTTTTGCCCCCCGCGACTCGCCCCCGTTTCCCCGGCTGAAGGCGCGCAGCCAGGTACTTTTTTCCGGCGCCAGTTGGCCTGCTTAGGATGTCCCTCCAATTCTTACCAGCGAGCGCAAACCCGTCGATGATTTCTTCTTTCGTAGCGAGCGGGCCAATGTGCGTGCTTTCAGTTTTATTGCTTAGTCGGCTAGCGATCCACGCCGTCATTTCTTCCTTATTGGCGAACTTGGGCAGAGGCTTGGCTTCTCGCATTTCGAGATCGAGACCAATGTCGTCGCATATGGCCTTCACCTGGGCCACAGTCAGCGGGTCTCTACAGTCCAGCTCCGGGAATCTCTTGCGAATGGCTCTGAGTGCCCGTTCTGCGGCGGTCTCCTGTGCCCGCGCCAGGTCAAACATAGAACGAACGGGGTGTTCGGCCACCGGAAAAGACTTGACTCCCAGCGCCCGCTCAATGGCGAAGCGAACCTTAACGGTCGGAATCAAGACCTCGCCTGGCTCTAAAAAAATGACTACGTTTTTTTTCATGCTGCACACCTTCATGTGCCCTTCGGATTAGGTGCCACCCCCAGGCCGGTGAAGGGACCGGCTTTTCGCTCCGTCGAGCTAGGGGGCGGCGTACTCGATCACAGAACCTTCAACAGCTCCTCGCACTCGTCGGCAAGACTGGTGCAGGTCCAGAGGTAATTCTGTTTTAGGTCATCGTTCAGAAGTTTGTGCGTTTCCTACCCCTCGCCGATAACCGAGTGGAGCAGCGCCGATAGTTGGCCAATCCGGGCGTCTAGTTGGTCCAGTGCAGGGCATCGCGCTTGTCGATATCTTCAACCAATTGATACACGGGTGAGGCGGTGAAGGTGAGGATGGTAGGATCTTGGGTAGCCATTTCGTAACTCCTGTCAGTTGCGTGGTGGTTAGGGTCGGTCGGTGGTTCCAGCACCGCCCGGCCCGCTTGCCTCAGATACGCTCAGGCGGCGGGTACTGCTTTCAGTCCTGGCTTGGCACCATCCTTCGGTTGTTTGATGTCTGCCTGTTCCAGAATCCAGCCCTCTATCTTGGTATGCCATTGGCGAAGCAGGTCCAGCGGGCGGCGGCGGTAGTGCTTTTCGGCAATGGCACTCGGTTTATGGCCCATGATTTGCGCCGATATGCCGGCAGGGCATTCCACCCATTCGGCCAGCGTTCCAAAGGAGCGGCGCAGGCCGTGAAGGGAGAGGGCGGGCAAACCCGCTGCATTAAGTGCCTTTACGTGGCCGATTCGCGGCTCTTGGAGTCTTCCTGACGCAGCGGTGGAGCTGCTGAATACCCAAGGATTCGGTACGTGCTTCCCGTCCTTCTCCATCGATCTTCTGGGCAGTAGCGCGAGGAGCGAGGCGACGTAGGGCGTCAGGGGTATGGTGCGCTCTCCTTCAACCTTGTCGCGTATCGTTAGACTTTTCCACTGAAAATCTACGTCCTCCCAACGTAGGCCAGCCAGTTCCTCACGCCTTGCGCCGGTCAGCAGAAGCGCCTGCAGGTACGCAGCGTGAACGGGGTTATGCAGCTTCCGCACATGCTCGAACCAGAGCGGTAATTGCTCTCGTTGCAGGCAGTCGTCCTTAGCCGACTTCTTTGGGAGTTCATCACGCACTAGGCGTGATGCGCAGGCGTCGCCATTGGTCTGAGTTCTGTGATCAGGATGCTCGGCACACCAATTGATGAAGGCGCGCAGCAACCGGAACGCCAGGGCGGTATTGGTCGGACGTTTAGCTACCTCGTCCTTCATCCACGCTGCCACTCGGGCAGCATCGATATCCTTCAATGGCCTGGACAGCAACCCGTAGAGTGCGCCCGGTTCCGTAGTATCGCCCTCCCCTTTCTTTCTTCCTCTGGTCTTTGGCTTGCCACCAGCGTCAACAAACCGGAGATGGTCGGCGAGGGTCCGGTCACCCCATTTTTTCGTCCGGGCGGCGATGTACTCATTCCAGACCTCAAATGCCGGCATCTCGGCCGCTTTCTCGGCAGCGCGCCTCGCCATCACCTCCTGTACTAATTTGCGTGCTTCTTCCCTGGGGTCGATGCCGTTGTTCGTTTTGCTTTTAAGCTCCGTCGCCTTCTTTTTGGCCTCGCCGAGCATTACTGTGCGGACGTCACCGATAGTTAGGCGAAAGCTCCTGCCGTACAACCATCCTTCAAAAATGTAGGACTTATTGCCGGCAGCCGTGACACGTAGCCCCAGACCCGGCGTCTCATCGTCCCAGAACAAGGTTTGGTTTTTTCCCGGCTCGCATCTAAACCGAGCAACCCGCTCCGACGTGAAACGTTCCCTTTTTGCCATGCTGCCTCTCGTCATGTAGGGGCCGTGTAGGGGCCATGTAGGGATTTTAGGGCAACAGAGAGGAATGTCAATCTACGGATCAATGTAGGGGAAGAGAGCGAATACACGAGCTATAGTGGCTTTTCAGCGTTTGTGTCAGGAATGAATCAACGTCGCGGAATCGAATTTTTTACGGACTCTTAATCCGTAGGTCGAGTGTTCGAATCACTCACGACCCACCAGAATTCAGACGGCTCTCCGCAAGGAGGGCCGTTTCATTTTGTAGGGGCGGGCCGCGCTCTTGAGTGGCTTTCGGGATAGTCATGGGCATTGCCGCGCGATAAATGAAAAGCCGCCGGACCGGATGGGTCGGGCGGCTTTGGTGTTTCTGGTGGTGATGGGCAGAATCGAACTGCCGACCTATGGGTTATGAATCCATCGCTCTAACCGTCTGAGCTACATCACCACACAATGAGGGCGCGCATTATAGTTTGGCCGCGCAACCGGGGTCAACGGCGCGACGCTGGGCTATAATCCCGGCATGCCTATTCCAGCCGCCATTGCCGCCGCCATCGTCAACAGCGTGATGAATGCTGTTACCCAGATGCCGTCCGCACCTCCGCAGGCGAATTCGCAGCAGACGGCAGTCATTGCCCTGGCCCGTAGCTTTCCCGAAGACTCCAAAGCCGGTGAGCTGCTCCCTCCCATCCAGAGGGAGTTGCAAATCAGCGGAAAAACCCTGTTTGCGGCCCCGGGCCTCCAGATTCGCGGCCCAAGCAACCTCATCGTCATGCCGAATACAGTCCAGACCGCGCAGAAGATTCGTTACCAGCTCGACCCCACGGGCAACGTCTTCCGGATCTGGATCCTTTCCGCCGCCGAATTGGCGGCCGCCAATTCCCAGTAGTTCCGCCTATGCCTAAAAAGTTGTTCATCCGCACCTTCGGGTGCCAGATGAACGAGTACGATTCGGACAAGATGGCCGACGTGCTCGCCGCCGCCGAAGGCGTCGTCAAGACCGACCGTCCCGACGACGCCGACATCATTCTGTTCAACACCTGTTCGGTAAGGGAGAAGGCCCAGGAGAAAGTCTTCCACGATCTGGGCCGGGTCAAGCACCTCAAGCAACAGAATCCCGACCTGATCATCGGTGTCGGCGGTTGCGTCGCCAGCCAGGAAGGCGACGCCATCGTCGCCCGGGCGCCTTATGTGGACGTGGTCTTCGGTCCCCAGACCCTGCATCGCCTGCCCCAGCTCATCGCTGAGAGGAAGGCCAAGGGCAGGGCCGCGGTGGACATTTCCTTCCCCGAGATCGAGAAATTCGACGCCCTGCCGCCGGCCGAAGTGAAGGGCGCCGCCGCTTTCGTCTCGATCATGGAGGGGTGCTCCAAGTTCTGCACCTTCTGCATTGTTCCGTATACCCGAGGGGGCGAGGTGTCACGCCCCTTTGCCCAGGTGCTCACCGAGGTGGCCGATCTGGCGACCCACGGGGTCAAGGAAGTCACCCTCCTCGGTCAGAATGTGAATGCCTACCGGGGGGACATGGACGGCGCCGAGGAGAAGGCCGATCTGGCCCTGCTGATCGAATACATTGCCGAAATACCGGGAATCGAGCGTATTCGCTACACCACCTCCCACCCGCGGGAGATGACGCAGCGCCTGATCGATACCTACCTCAAGGTACCGAAACTGGTCTCCCACCTGCATCTGCCTGTCCAGGCGGGCTCCGACCGCGTTCTGGCAGCCATGAAGCGGGGGTATACGGCTCTCGAGTAC
The DNA here is from genome assembly GCA_009469685.1 of Azonexaceae bacterium. Next base: position 9,392 of record SSTA01000412.1, read on the forward strand.
AAATCCATCGTCCGCAAGCTACGGGCCGCCCGGCCCGATATCGCACTTTCCTCGGATTTCATCGTCGGCTTCCCCGGCGAGACCGACGAGGATTTCGAAAGAACCATGAAACTCATCGACGATGTGGGTTTCGATACCTCGTTCAGCTTCGTCTACAGCCCGCGACCCGGCACGCCCGCCCTCGAATTGGCCGACGACACGCCGGCCGCAATCAAGTCCGCCCGCCTGACCCGCCTGCAAAAGCGCATCGAGGAACAGGCCCAGGTCATCAGTCGCGCCATGGTCGGCAGCGTCCAGCGCGTGCTGGTGGAGGGCCTGTCCAAGAAGGACAATCATGAATTGGCGGGCCGCACCGACAATAACCGGGTGGTGAATTTCGTCGGCAACCCCCGCTTGATCGACACTTTCGTCGACGTTCGCATCACCGGGGCCCTGCCCCACAGCCTGCGAGGCGAGATTGTCGTCCGCGAAAGCTAATGTTCCGCCGAAGTCGCGGCCGGTCGATCTGGCCCTGGCCCCGGTGGACAACGCGCTGCTCGCCAATCTGTGCGGCGCCCTGGATGAGAATATCCGTCAGATCGAGACCGCCTTCGACGTCGCCATCGCCCGCCGCGGCGAGCGCTTCACGATCCGCGGCGACAATGCGGCACGAGCGGCCCAGACCATCGAGCACTTCTACGCCCTGGCCCGCAACCCGCTGTCGGTAGACGAAGTGCAACTGGGCCTCATCGAGCTGACCAATGCCCCGGTGCGCCGGGTCTCTGCCGGCGAAAGCCCGGTCGACGGCCCCCAACTGGTCACCCGCAAGGCCGAGCTGCACGGCCGTACGCCTCGGCAGATCGAGTACCTGAAAGCCATCCAGGCCCACGACATCACCTTCGGAATCGGCCCCGCCGGCACCGGCAAGACTTATCTGGCCGTCGCCAGTGCCGTCGATGCCTTCGAGCGCGATCTGGTGGAACGCATCGTCCTCACCCGACCGGCGGTGGAAGCGGGCGAGCGTCTCGGCTTCCTGCCTGGCGATCTGGCCCAGAAGGTGGATCCCTACCTGCGCCCGCTCTACGACGCTCTCTACGACCTCATGGGCTACGACCGGGTGAGCAAACTCTACGAAAAAGGCGCCATCGAGATCGCACCGCTGGCCTTCATGCGCGGCCGCACGCTCAACCACGCCTTCATCATCCTTGACGAAGCGCAGAACACGACGCCCGAGCAGATGAAGATGTTCCTCACCCGCATCGGCATCGGCGCCAAGGCAGTCGTCACCGGAGACCTGACCCAGGTGGATTTGCCGAAAGGCCAGAAGAGCGGGCTGAGAGAGGCCCGCGAGGTCCTGCAGGAGGTGCGTGGCTTGGCCTTCACGGAATTCCTCAAAGAGGACGTCGTACGCCACCCCTTGGTAGCCCGCATCGTCGCCGCCTATGAATTGCATCATGGCAACTCCCAGAAGACTTGACCTTTCGGTGCAATACGCCTGCAACACCACCGGACTACCCTTGCGGGATGATGTGCGGCGCTGGGCCCGGGCGGCGTTGACGGGCGGCGGCACGGTGGTCATCCGCTTCGTAGACGCCGAAGAGGGGCGCGCCTTGAATCGAGACTACCGGGGGAAGGATTACGCCACCAACGTGCTTTCCTTCCCTTATGAGCGCGAACCCAGGATTTCCGGCGACATGGTGATCTGCCCCGAGGTGGTATTTCGCGAAGCAGCAGAGCAAAACAAGCCGCCCAAGGCCTGCTACGCCCATTTGGTGGTGCATGGTATGCTGCACCTTCAAGGCTGGGACCATGATCGCGACGCGGACGCTGCCGAGATGGAAGCAGAGGAAATCAGGATTCTTGCCGGCCTGGGTTTTCCGGACCCCTATCGAAACGAGGAGAGCTAGGAGTGGCGGATAGTCTGCACTCCCCGCCCCCCGAGCCTCCCCCTTCACCCGACCATGGATCCTTCCCCTAGTTTGCAAAAACCCGGGTTGCTTGAACGGCTTTCCTCGCTGCTCCTGCGCGAGCCCGAGGACCGCGAACAGCTCATACGACTCTTGCACTCGGCCTACGAGCGCAACCTGATGGATGCCGACGCGCTGACCATCATAGAGGGCGCGCTGGCCACTTCCGAAACGCGCGTCACCGACGTCATGGTGCCGCGCGCCCAGATGGACGTGGTCGATGTGGACGATCCCATAGACGACATCATTGCGGTGGTGATCGACGCCGCCCATTCCCGCTTTCCGGTCATCGACGGCGATCGCGACAAAGTCCTGGGGGTCCTCCTGGCCAAGGACCTGTTGCGGCTCCACACCGAGAAGGATTTCGACCTGCGGGACTGGCTGCGACCGGCGGTCTTCATTCCCGAATCGAAACGGCTCAATGTCCTGCTGCGGGAATTCCGGGTGTCGCGCAACCACATGGCCATCGTGGTCAACGAATATGGCGGCGTCGCCGGTTTAGTCACCATCGAAGACGTTCTCGAGCAGATCGTCGGCGACATCGAAGACGAATACGACTTCGACGAAGCCCACGACAACATCCGTCTGGACGCCTCCGGCCGCTACCGGGTGAAGGCCCGTACCGAGATCGTCGATTTCAATGCTGCCTTCGGCACCGCGTACTCGGATGAAGAATGCGACACGGTGGGCGGACTGGTCCTGCGCTACCTGGGGCGCGTTCCGAAGCGCAACGAGGTGATGGAAATCGACGGCACGCGATTCCAGGTGCTGCGAGCGGACAGTCGCCGCCTCTATACCCTGCTGGTAGACCGCCCGACACCCAAATCCAGTGTCGAATCTCCGACTGCCTGAACGTCCCGGGCGCCGCCTTGCGCTGGCAATGCTGGCCGGGGGACTCGGGGTTGCCTGTTTCGAGCCCTTTGGGCTGTTCTGGCTGGCGCCGGGGGTACTCGCACTTCTCTTCCTGCTGTGGTCAGGAGCGGCAACGCCGGGGCGAGCGGCCGCCGACGGCTTCGCCTTCGGCCTGGCCTTCTTTCTCGGCGGAGTCTCGTGGATCTACGTCAGCCTTTCGGTTTTCGGCGGCATGCCGATCTGGCTTGCGGCTCCGGCGACTTTGCTCTTCTGCGCCGCCATGGGCCTTTACCCTGCCCTCTGCGGCTGGGCCTATCGCCGCTGGCGGCCCGCGGGCGCAATCGGGCAGGCCCTGGCCTTTGCGGCGTTGATCGCCCTGACCGACTGGTTGCGGGGCTGGCTGGGCACCGGGTTCCCCTGGTTGGCTTGGGGCTACTCCCAGGTACCGCCCAGCCCCTTGGCGGGCTACGCTGCCTTGCTGGGCGTCTATGGCTTGAGCTTTCTGCTCGCCCTCGCCTCGGCGCTGCTCCTCCACCGAACGGCAGGTCTGTTCGCCGCCGGGATACTGGCAGCCTTAGGGTTTGGGCTTGGCCAGATCGAGTGGACGAAGCCCTTCGGCGAGCCGGTCACGGTAGCCTTGTTCCAGGGCAATGTACCGCAGGAGACCAAATGGCGACCCGAACACTTTTTCGCCACCCTGGCCCACTACCGTCAACTGGTCGCCGATCATCCTGCGCGCCTCGCCCTGTTGCCGGAAACCGCGGTTCCCGCGTTTCTGGATGCGGTCCCGCCGGAATACCTCGCAGAATTCAAGCAATTGGCTCTGGCAAACGACGGCGACCTTCTCTTCGGCACGGTGACGGGCGAACCGGAACACTACCAGAACAGCGCGGTAAGTCTGGGGCGCTCGGTCACCCAAGTCTATAGCAAATCCCATCTGGTCCCCTTTGGGGAGTTCATCCCTCCGGGGTTTTCCTGGTTCTTGCGCTGGGCCGACATTCCCATGTCGCAGTTTTCCCGCGGTCCGGTCGATCAAGCGCCGTTGGATCTCGCAGGCCTGAAGCTGGCGGTGGATATCTGCTACGAAGACGTCTTCGGCGAAGAGATCATCCGCAGCGTTCCGGCAGCCGGCGTGCTCGTCAATCTGTCGAATACGGCTTGGTATGGGCGCTCGTTCGCCCAGCCGCAGCACCTCCAGATCGCGCGCCTGCGCGCCCTGGAAACCGGCCGGCCCATCCTGCGGGCAACCAACACGGGTATGACGGCTGCCATCAACCCCGACGGACGCGTCGCGGCAAGCCTGCCGGCATTCACGCTAGGCGTGCTAGAAACCCGAGTACGCCCCTACGAAGGCCTGACGCCCTACGTCCGTTGGGGCAACTACGGATTTCTGGCCCTCGCGCTCGTTGCCCTGGCCGCAAGTCGCGCCATTGGGCGCTGAGAGACGTCAGACGTTGCCGCGCAAACGCTGGGCCGCTTGTTCCAAGCGTTGTTTCTCAGCCAAAACCTTGCCCGAGTAGCGGCGATCCGGGTCGCTCAAGGCTCCGCCGAATTGCTGCAAACCTTCCGCAACGTCCCCGTACCGCTGGATAGACTCCTTGAGGACTTGGGCACCGACCAAAACGTTCGTATGGGGATCGAAGAAAGGCAGGCTCCCAGCGGCGTCCGGCAGTTTATCCCGGTGGTAGCGAGGAAGTACCTGCATGAGGCCCTGCGCACCGGCTGAGCTTTGGGACAGGGGATTGAACCCCGATTCGACGCCGATGACGGCGATGATCAGCAGAGGATCGAGACGCAGATTCCGCCCAACCGACTGAGCGGTGGCAAAAACCGGTTCAAGGGCCTCGGTCGACACCCGGTAGCGACGGCTGACGTAATCCAGAGCCCCGCGCATGCGCGGGGACAGGTTCTCCCGCGAGGGCTCGGCCTCACCCGATTCGTCGGCGACCAGCCCAAACCTGACGGCCAGCACCTCCGGGATCAGCGAACGAGCCCCGTCCAGCACTCGGGCATTGCCGTTGTAGAGACTGATGACCCCGATGATCAATATGGTACCGGCAGCCATGAGGGCAGCCTGAAATAGTGTCATTACGACTGACGTGACGCGCAGCATCGTAGGCGGTAAAACAGCCGTTGCGATCATGCGATTCTCCTTCACTGTTGCCACCGACGAGTTTCCTCACCGGCGTACGGTTACAGGGGATGCGACATTGGCGGAACCGGCGAGTCCTTAGATTCGAGGCCGGGCGGGGTAGAGAGAGATGTTTCTGGGTAACCACCCGCGGCCGATGTTGCATTGCAGCACAATTGCAGTGTATTGATTTTGTTCATTCTTGTCAAATCGTACCCGGAGCAATGGCAGATGGATGATGCAATGCCGCATCGCAAGCGGCGCGCTGCGGGAAACATTCTTCTCCCCGGCCTGCACGACCCCAACCTCCGCGAGGGCCGCCGAATAGTCGTATTCCTTTGCAATAAATGCGGCGGAAAAGCTATAGTGCCCCGATGCTTTTCGGGCTCCAGTTCTTTCGCCTTTGCCTGTGCCTTTTCCTCCTGGCCGGAGCCACGGTTCAGGTGCGGGCTGCGGACTTGGCCTTGGTCTTGAGCGATGCAGGCGGAGTGTATGGAGAATTCGCGACCTCGCTGCAGCACTATCTGCAGGGATCGGCCTGGCGGGTCCGATGGACGGGAGCCGTTGAGTCCCTAGACCCCGCCGCCGCCCAGGCCGACCTCCTGATCGCCGTGGGCAGCGAGGCTGCCCGCGTCTGTGTCCGACGCGGCGAAGGACGCCCGATCATCGCCACCTTGCTCCCAAGGCAGGCTTTCGAGCGGATCGCAAGCGAACTCGGTCGCACCCGAGCCCCCCTGACGGCGATTACCCTTGACCAACCCTTGACGCGCCAGATCGCTTTTCTGCGAACGATTCTTCCCGAAAAGACTCGCCTGGGGCTCCTGACCGGCGCCGACAGTCGCAATCTCCTTGCGCAGGTTCGGCAGGCCGCCAGCCAGAGTGGCCTGACTCTGGAGAGCGAGGATGTGGATACGGACGAAAGTCTGGTCACCGCGCTCGGACAACTCTTCAATCGCAGCGACGTGCTCTTGGCCCTTCCCGATACCGGAATCTATCGTCGAGACAACGTGCGCACAGTCTTGCTCACATCCTTCCGCCACCAGAAGCCGGTAATCGGATTCTCCCAGGCCTTCGTCACCGCAGGCGCCCTCGCCGCCCTCTTTTCCTCGCCTGCCCAAATCGCGCGCCAGACCGCTGAACTTCTGAAACAAACCCCCGCTGAACCCGTTACTCTGCCCGCCCCCCAATCCCCAACCTACTTTTCCCTCGCCATCAACCGAAGCGTCGCCCAGTCCCTGGGGTTGAATCTCCCGGACGAAGCGGCCGTTCGCCGTCGCCTGGGTGCCGATCGGTAATCCGAATGAGCCGACTTACTCTCAGCCACCGTCTGCTACTCCTCGGCCTCCTGCCCAGTGCCCTGCTGGCGGTTGTGCTGGTCACCTATTTCACTTTTTCCGGAATCAAGGCCCTGGACGCCGAGTTGCGCGAGCGTGGCCTGGCTGTGGTTCGGTATCTGGCGCCCATCAGCGAATACGGCGTGATATCAGGCAATCTCGAAAGCCTGCAGAATCTCGCCCAGACCACCGTACAGCAGCCCGGCGTGAAGGCCACACTCATCATTGGCCGCTCCGGAAGAACACTCGCAGTCAGCGGCCGGGTCTCCCTGAGCAGCGAGCAGCTTCGCCGTATGGTCGAAGGCCCCGGCCTCATTGCCGACAATGAGCAGTGGGTGGCTTTCGGAGCGCCCATCCAGCGCACCCTGGCGGATACCGACGTCCTCTTCGATGCCCCCGCCATGCGGGCGGGTCCCGAAGTAATCGGCCAAATCTTCGTCGAGTTCGACAAGAAGGAAGTCGCCAGCCGGCAAGACCAGCTTCTCCAGCGAGGCTTGCTGATCGTTGCGGCCGGATTGTCCCTGGTTTGTATCGCCGCCCTCTGGATGGCGGAGAGCTTGACCCATCCGGTGGAACGTCTGGTCAAGGCAGTCCGCGCCATGACCCGGGGAGAATTCGAATATCGCGTCCAGGCCGATTCCGGTGCGGAATTCGGTGAATTGGAGCGGGGTTTCAATGACATGGCCGAACGCATTGCGGAGGTCCATCGCACCATGCAGGAGCGCATCGAGGAGGCCACCGCCCAACTGGCCTTCCAGGCCCGCCACGATCCGCTGACAGGACTGGTTAATCGGCGAGAATTTGAAACGCGGCTGGAAAAATCCATCGCCACCGCCCAGGCCGGAGGCGGGGACAGCGCTCTCCTTTACATCGACCTGGATCGCTTCAAGCCGGTCAACGACACCTGCGGCCACCTTGCCGGAGACGAGCTTCTACGACAGATCTCCCGCCTTTTCCAAGGGCGTCTGCGTGAGGAGGACACCCTGGCTCGCATCGGTGGAGACGAATTCGGCGTTCTGCTCAACAATTGCAGCAGTTCACGCGCGCTCCAGGTGGCGGAGGATTTCTGTGCCATGGCAGCCGCCTATCGCTTCATCTGGCATGACAAGATCTTCACCATCGGTGCCAGCATCGGATTGGCCTCGATAACACGCCTCACCCGCAGCGTGGCCGAGGCGCTGACCACGAGCGATGCGGCCTGCTATTCGGCCAAGGAGCAAGGACGCAATCGGGTCCATACGTATTCTTCCGGCACGCCTGGCAACCGTCGCCATCCCGACCTCTCCTGGCAAGAGCGCATCCGCACGGCCCTGGCCGACGACGTCCTCGCCTTCGAAGCCCATCCGCTGCGGTGCCTGGGTAGCCAGCGCGAGCCCCTCCCCGTAGTCGAAATCCGCGCCCGGCTCGATGACCGTTCGGGCGCTCCAGTTCCCATGGCGGTCCTGGTCGACGCGGCCGAGCGTTCTGGATTGTCGACCAAGATCGATCAGCGGATTGCCGCAGCTGCGATCGCTGCCCTCGGGCGCGCCTGCCGCCAGGAACGGCCCATGCGTTGCCTGTTGCCCCTATCGGCCTCATCGGTTCGTTCTCCTGAACTCCTGCCGACCCTGGTCGAATTGCTCGCCGCAGAGGGCATCGGCGGAAGCCAGCTTGGCCTGATGATTTCCGAGGAGACCGCTGTCCGCCATAGCCCGGAGACCGTCGCGCTGTGTGCTGCCGCCCGTCAATCCGGGTGCACCGTCATCCTCAGCGATTTTGGCGGCGGCTTTGCGTCCTTCAGCCACTTGCACAGCATCCGCCCCGACGGCGTGCGGATCAGTCGCAGCCTCACCCGAGACGTCGCCACCAGTCGCAGCGCCCAAGCTCTCGTGCGGGCGGTGGAGGAAATTGCCCGCGACCTGGCCATCGAGACCATCGCCGAAGGCATAGACGACCTGCCCACCGCCAAACTGGTTGAAGAACTTGGCATTACTTACATCCAGGGCCGTGTGGCTGGCCCCGTGGAATCCTTTGCCGACTGGGTCGAGGGCACCGTGATTCGCGGCGCCTGAAGGGACTAGAGGTCGAGCCGCAAGCTCAGCCAGTGCCGCTCGGCAATGATGCGCGTAGGTTTGAATTCCGCATGTTCGCCGTTGGCCGACTGGGCGACGTAGGCAATTTCCCCCCGAGTTGCGGCAAGCTTGAACGGGTACGCGATGCGCCAATCGATTCGGGTGTAGGCGGGAACCCGCGTATTGGTCGTCCATTTCATCGCGCCGATCCAGTGTCCGATGGCCGTCAGTTCAAAGCCGCCCGGAAGTCCCTGCATCCACAGGAGGCTTGTCGAGTGCGAAGGGGACGACAGCAAGCTGCGGTCGGCAGCCCGCGCGAGGCTGGAAGCGCTGGCGGAGGTTTCGAAAGCGCGGAAATGCTGGCCAATGTCGATGAACGCCTGGTTGAGCATGATGCGGGTGCGCTCGAAAGGCTGCCAGCGCACCTGGTATTCAATTCCCCGTAGCGTCACGCTCTCTCCGTTCACCGCGTAATCGGCATGGCCGCACCCGGCCGGGAAGTCCGAATCGGTCGGATTGAATTCGCAATTGGGGGACTGCAAGACCCGAGGCGCCGCCAGGATGCGATTGGGGATGCGTTCGTGAAACAGCCGGAGGTCTACCGTCGTGCGCAAGGCGGCGAACTCCCCCAGGTAACCCAATTCCGCCGCATCGATGCGCTCGGAACGTATTCCTCGCCCGGCGAGGTAATTGCGGGCGAAGAAAGGCGAAACATCGGGTACGAGACGCTCGTCCCCGCGGGATTCGAAAAGCGTCGGCGAGCGATAGGCGCGGGACGCACCCACGCGCAGGGTCTGCCCAGCCAGCGGATGAAGGTTGAGGTTGAGGCGCGGTGCGAGATGGGTGCCGCCGATGCTGTCGTTCTCCCAGGTCGCACCGAGATTGGCCACCGCCAGCGGCGAAAACCGCCATTCCAGATTCCCGAAAATTCTCTGGGTAGTCCGCGACACATGGCCTTGTCGATAGTAGAGCTCCCTGGAGCTGGCCCGATCATGGCGGCTTCCCGCCCCCCACACCAGACGCCCCCGATCGGCCAACGGCAACGTATGCTCGAATTCGATGTCATCGCGTCGGGAGGATCCCCCACGGTCAAGAGAAAAGGGCAACCCCAGGGCACTGGCGCGGTAAGCATCCCCCACTCTTTCCTCGACATGAAATACCCGAACGTTCAGTTCCTGGTCGACCGCGATGCTATGTCGCCAACCCAACTGCACGTAGGAGTGAGACTGGGACATCTGACGCGGCGTGTTGAGCAGCTCGTCGCTGCGACCGGTGTCGAGACGGTTCTCCAGGTGCCCCGAGTGGAAGCGGAGTTCGTCGCGGTCTCCGACCGGGACATCAGCCCGCAGGTCCACCAGGCGCTGGCGGAAATCGTCGGCGATGTTGACGGGGTCTCCCGGATTGGCAGGCCTGAAGCGATACCCCCAATCCGATTGCTGACGGACCGTAAGCCTCACGTCGGCGCCAGCCACCTGGCCGCCGAGACGGACTCTTTCGTCGCGCACACCCTGATTGCCGTGGTTGACGCCAAAACTCGCCCCCCTGGCCTGCGACGCGTCCTGAGTAATGATATTGATCACGCCCAGAAAGGCGTTCGATCCAAAGGCGGCGGAATTGGACCCGCGAACCACTTCGATGCGCTCGATGTCCTCGATGGCGACCGGCAGGGTGTTCCAATTCACACCACCCCGAAACAGGGGCGAGTATTGGGAGCGTCCGTCGATCAAGACCTGGACCCGGGGCGAGTACTCCTCATCGCTGAGGCCGTGATAGACCACCCGGGGTGCTTCGGTATTGAGAGGCGTCACCTGGAAGCCTGGGACAAGGCGGAGCAGGTCGGAAATGCCTCGCGCCCCGGAAGCCCGGATCATCTCGCGGTCGATGACGGTCACCGATCCCGGCGCGTCCCGCAGGGGCTGGGGCAAACGGCTCACCGTCGCAACGACCGGCAGACTCCCGAAGTAGAGGTCCTCCTCGCTTGCCAAGACCTGAGCGCAGCAAGTCAGAAGTCCCCAAAAACCGACCGCCGCCCCCCGAGGCAGAAAGATCAAGCGGCAGCTCCCTGCTTCCCGGGGGCACGGGTCGCTTCGCTCCAGGAGCGGGCAAAGCATTCCGACTGCTGGCCCAGGGTCACGCCATGGCGGGAAAGGGCAGTGAGACAGAGGGCGATTCCGGCCTGATCGACCGCGGTCACCGCCGCCGTATCGATTTCATCGACCCCGACCCGGGTCAGCGCATGCATGAAATCGTTGCGCAAGCCGCCGTTCAATCCGCCGGAGATGCGCATCACGCGCCGACCGCCGATCTCATGAGTGGTCAGGATAGAGGCTTTTCCCTGGGCCAATGCAGCCTCGATCGCGTCCTCCAGAACCCGCTCGCTGATCGGACCGTATTCGAAGCGAGCGCCGAAAAGATCGCCGATGCGGCTGATAGTGATCGCCGATACATCCACGACCGGTGAACCGAAAAGCGAGAATTCACAGCCGAAATGCCGGCCGACGGCGAGGGCCAGATCAGTTCTGACCATAAACCCGGCGAGGGAGAGGTTTTCCAGGACACCCGTCGCCAAGCGCCCGCCGAAACCGATCGCAATCGGTGGCGGCTCGAAGAAACGAATGCGCTGATGGCGGCGTTGATCGAGCATGTTCGAGGAAAGAGGAACGCAAGAGCGAGAAGCAGTCATATTACCAGCAGCGCGAGCGCCAACAAGCCTCCTCGTCGCGGGCCAATTTGACTTTGCCCGGGGATGTGAGTATCTTGATTCGACCCGGTTTTCCGGCGGCGCCGATTTGACTTCAGCTTGCGGGCGCCCGATAAATACGGCTAAAGCGAGGTCGGTTGGAAAGCCACCCGGTCCGCAATGAGCCGACCGGGTTTTCTTTTTTCCGGAGCGGCAATGGCAGGAGAGCAACAAGGGGTCGGACAGGTCGAAGCACAGCGCGCGCATTTCGCCGAGCCCCTGATTCTGCGCAGTGGCGGAGTGATTCCCGAGTACGACCTGGTCTACGAGACCTACGGCACGCTCAACGCCGCGCGGTCAAACGCGATCCTGGTCTGCCATGCCCTGTCGGGCCACCACCATGTGGCCGGCCATTACGCCGACCAACCGGAAAATATCGGTTGGTGGGACAACATCGTCGGCCCCGGGCGCCCTTTGGACACCGACCGCTTCTTCATCGTGGGGGTCAACAACCTGGGCGGATGCCATGGTTCTACCGGACCTTCGACGATCAACCCTGCCACGGGAAAGCCTTGGGGAGCCGATTTTCCTATCGTGGCGGTGATCGATTGGGTCAAATCCCAGGCCCGCTTGGCCGATCTGCTGGGCATCGAGACCTGGGCGGCCGTCGTCGGCGGCAGCCTTGGGGGCATGCAGGCACTGCGTTGGACCATTACCTTCCCCGAACGGGTACGCCACGCCCTGGTCATTGCCGCCGCCCCGAAACTCTCGGCCCAGAATATCGCATTCAACGACGTCGCCCGGCAGGCCATCCTCACCGATCCGGATTTCCATGGCGGGCACTACTACGAACACGGCACCCGCCCCATCCGGGGGCTGCGCCTGGCCCGAATGCTGGGCCATATCACCTATCTTTCCGACGACCAGATGGGGGAAAAATTCGGCCGCGAACTCCGCCACGGGTCGTTCTCCTTTGATTTCGACGTCGAATTCGAAATCGAGTCCTACCTGCGCTACCAGGGGGACAAGTTCGCAGGCTATTTCGACGCCAACACCTATCTCCTGATGACCAAGGCCCTCGATTATTTCGACCCGGCCCGGGAGGTGAATGGCGATCTGGTGGCCACTCTGGCCCGCAGCAAGGCGGGATTCCTGGTGGTGTCCTTCACCACCGACTGGCGTTTTTCGCCCGCCCGTTCGAAAGAGATCGTTCATGCCCTGGTGGCCTGCGGCCGCGACGTTTCCTACGCCGAAATCGACCTCAATTTCGGGCACGACTCCTTTCTCATGGCCGACCCTCACTATCACGGCGTGGTCGGCGCCTATCTCGCCCACATCCCGCTATGACCGACCACCTAAGCCGCCCCGACTTCGCCGTCATCGCCGGCTGGGTCGAACCCGGCCACCGGATCCTCGACCTTGGGTGCGGTGACGGCTCCTTGCTGAAGCTGCTGATCGCGACCAAGGGCGTTCGCGGCTGGGGCATCGAGATCGACGACGCCAACGTTCTGGCTGCCATGCGCCAGGGAATCAACATCATCCAGGGCAATCTGGAAAATGGCCTCGCCGGCTTTGCCGACCGCGCCTTCGATCTTGTGGTCCTTTCCCGTACCCTGCAAACGGTGCGCCACACCGAGGTCGTCCTGGCCGAGATGCTTCGGGTGGGACGCGAAGCCGTGGTGTCCTTTCCCAATTTCGCCTACTGGAAAAACCGCCAAGCGGTACTCAATGGACGCATGCCGGTTTCCGAAGATCTGCCCTATGAATGGTATGACTCGCCCAACCTGCGCTTTTTCGCGATTCCGGATTTCGAAGCGCTGGCCGCCAAGATGGGGCTGGACATCCGGGAGCGCCGCGTTCTCGACGAGAAGGGCCGCTTGGTGACCGAGGAGCCCAATTTCCTGGGCAGTCTTGCGGTCTACCGCTTGTCGCGATCCCGGTGAGCGGCACCGCCCTACCCGGGTGGCTGGCACCGCTACTGACGCGGCGCATGGCCATTTGCGTCGCCACCGGTTTTTCCTCGGGTCTGCCTCTCTTTCTCCTGCTCAACCTCCTGCCGGCCTGGTTGAAGACCGAGGGGATCGGCATCCGGGAAATCGGCCTCTTCGCCCTCATCCAGTTTCCCTATACCTGGAAGTTCCTCTGGTCGCCTCTGGTGGACCGCTATGCCTTGCCGCTCCTCGGCCGGCGCCGAGGTTGGATGCTCATCACTCAGGTTCTCCTGGCGCTTGCCATCGCCGGGATCGGCGTCTTTTCGCCGCAGGAAGGGCTGCGAGCCATCGCCGTTGCGGCGGTCGCCATCGCCCTTTTTTCCGCTACCCAGGACATCGTCCTCGACGCCTATCGGCGCGAGCTCCTGCTGGAAAACGAATTGGGTCTGGGCAATGCCGTACACGTCAATGCGTACAAGATCGCCGGCCTGGTCCCCGGCTCTCTTTCCCTCTGGCTCGCCGACCGCCTGCCGTGGAGCGAAGTCTTTGCCATCACGGCCCTGTTCATGCTCCCCGGCGCCCTGATGACCCTGCTGGTGCGCGAGCCCGCCACCGCGGTTCAAGCCCCCAAGACCCTGGACCAGGCCGTGCGGGCGCCATTCAGGGAATTTCTTTCGCGGGCCGGTATCCGCGGGGCGCTGCTCGTCCTGTCGTTCATCTTTCTTTACAAGCTGGGCGATTCGCTGTGCACTGCGCTGGCGACACCGTTCTACCTGGACATGGGCTTCACCAAGACCGAAATCGGTCTGGTCGCCAAGAATGCCGGGCTGTGGCCTTCGGTGATCGGCGGGCTTCTGGGCGGCTTATGGATGGTAAGGCTGGGCATCAACCGGGCTCTGTGGATCTTCGGTTTCGTCCAACTGGTTGCGATTTTCGGCTTCGCCGGGCTCGCCGCCCTCGGGCCTGCCCCGGCCAGCCCGGAGCGGCTCTGGATCCTGGCTGGAGTCATCGGCTTCGAGGCCCTTGGAGTCGGCTTGGGAACCGCCGCCTTCGTCGCCTACATCGCGCGAACCACCCACCCGGCCTATACGGCCACCCAGTTTGCGCTGTTCACCAGCCTCGCAGCGGTTCCCCGCACCGTGGTCAATGCCTCGGCGGGCTGGTTGGTTGAGGGGCTGGGCTGGACGCAGTTCTTTCTGCTGTGTGCGGGATTGGCGGTTCCGGGCATGCTGCTCCTGGCGAAAGTCGCTCCCTGGAGGGAAATCCCGCCCAATGCTCCCCAGGGAGCGGATACCCGCTAGCTTCTCGGCTTGCGCCGTCGATCCAGCCACCAGGCGTAGACCGGCAGGAGAATCGCCGACCCGGGCAGCACCAAGAGCAAGAGATAGGGGGAGAGATGACTCAGCCGGCGGAGATGGGCGACGAGGGCAAGCTTGTCGCTCTCGCTCCAGTGCTCGCCATTGCGCGGTTTCATGAGCAAAGGCATGAAACCCCGCATGGCGATCACCTGGGTGACCACACGCTGCATTTCCCTACGCTGGGACGCGAGGATC
>SSTA01000095.1 GCA_009469685.1 Azonexaceae bacterium
TAGCTCCCCTCGAAGCTGGCCCTGAGTTTGTCGAGGAAGTCGGTCCGTGCGTACAGGCGCGCGACCTCATACTCATCCTTGATCGCCAGGAGGCGGGCGTACTGGCGGGCGGCGATGACAGTCAGGTTGTCGTCCCCGAGAGCGAGAATGGGTTGCAGGCGCTGGCGGTAACGGTCGGCCAGGGCCTCGTTCTGGTAGGTCACGAGTTTGGCGGCTTGCGCTTCGATCAGGTCAGCAGCGTCGCGCGCCAGGTCATCCGTAACGGGAGGCGTGTTGGCGAGGCGACGGACGATTTCTCCTTGGTCGGCGGCCCGCCGCCCCCAGGAGAACGCCTGCAGATTCGCTTCGACGGCTGCGCCGTTGAGCGCTATGGCGCGTTCCAGGGATTGGCGGGAGACGGGAACCAGGCCTTTCTGCCAGGCGTAGCCCAGGAGCAGCATGTTGGTGTAGAGCGCGTCGCCCATGAGCGCCGTCGTGAGTCGCTGGGCATCGAGGAAATCGGCTTGGTCCGGACCGACGGCGTCAACGATCCGTTGCCGCATCAGATCCAGGGGGAACTGCCAGTTTGGATCGCGAATGAACTCGGCGGTCGGGGTTTCGGCGCAATTGACGACGGCTCGCGTATGCGCCTCGAGCATCTTGGAGAGCGAATCGTTCCCTGCGGTCACGACGAGGTCGCCCCCCAGGATGGCATGGGCTTCCCCGGTCGCGATGCGCGCGGCGTGGATGTCCTCGGGCCGGTCGGCGACGCGCAGGTGGGAAAAGACGGCGCCGTATTTCTGGGCTAGACCGGTCATGTCGAGGACCGAAACGCCTTTACCGTCCAGATGGGCGGCCATGCCGACCAAGGCGCCCAGGGTGATGACCCCCATCCCGCCGACTCCGGTGACCAGCAGATTGTAGGGTTGCGCCGTGCTGGGGAGGATGGGGTCGGCCATGGGCGGCAAGGGAGCATGGTCCATATCGAGGGCGCGGCCGCGGCGCAGGCGGGCGCCCTCGACCGTCACAAAGCTGGGACAGAATCCCTGCAGGCAGGAGAGGTCCTGATTGCACGCCGATTGATCGATGGACCGCTTTTGTCCGTCGGGGGTTTCCAGGGGAACCACCGCGAGGCAGTTCGAAATTCTGGAGCAATCGCCGCAGCCTTCGCAGACGTACTCATTGATGAAGGCCCGGGTCGTCAGCGGCGGCAGCTTGCCCCGCTTGCGTCTTCGGCGAGCCTCGGTGGCGCAGGTCTGATCGTAGATCAGGGCGGAGACGCCGGGAAATTCGCGCAACTCCCGCTGGATGCGATCAAACGATTCCCGGGGGTGCACCGGGACGCCGGGGGCCAAATCCGTGATTTCGGCATATTTTTCCGGATGGTCCGTCACCACGACGATCTTCTCGACCCCCTCGGCTTGCAGTTGGTGCGTCATCAAACCGACCGACAGCGGGCCTTCTACCGATTGTCCCCCGGTCATGGCCACGGCGTCGTTGTAGAGAATCTTGTAGGTGATCGGTACTCGTGCTGCCACGGCTTGCCGGATCGCGAGTATTCCGGAATGGAAGTAGGTGCCGTCGCCCAGATTGGCAAAGATGTGACGGGTTTCAGTGAAGGGCGCCTGCCCCACCCAGGGGACCCCCTCGCCCCCCATGTGGGTGAAGGTGGCCGTATTTCGGTCCATCCAGGTGGCCATGTAGTGGCAGCCGATGCCGGCGACCGCCCGGGAACCCTCCGGCAGCCGGGTCGAGGTGTTGTGGGGGCATCCAGCGCAGAAGTGGGGCTTGCGCTCGACGAGTAACAGGGGAGTCGTGCCGCCCTTCTGCTTGCTCTCGATCAGGGCGAGCCGCGCTTCGATGGCCGGCGAGGTGAAGAAGCGCCCGATGCGTCCGGCGATCACCCGGGCGATGGTCGCCACCGGCAATTCGCCCGAGGCCGGAAGTAGCCAGTCGCCATGCAGGAGGTGGCCGCGGCCGTCGGGGACCAGGGCCCACTCGCCCTTCTCGTCGAATTTCCCGATGACCCGCGGCCGGACGTCCTCGCGCCAGTTGTAAAGTTCCTCCTTCAACTGGTATTCGAGGAGCTGGCGCTTTTCCTCGACCACCAGGATTTCTTCCAGGCCTTCGGCAAAGCGCCGCACCCCATCGGGCTCCAGGGGCCAGACCATGCCGACCTTGTAGAGGCGGATGCCGATGGCGGCGGCGAGGCGTTCATCGATGCCCAATTCGTCCAGCGCCTGGCGTACGTCCAGGTAAGACTTTCCGGCGGTAAGAATGCCCAGACGCGGTGCCGGGCTGTCGATCATCACCCGGTTGAGTCCGTTGGCCCGGGCGTAGGCAAGCGCGGCATAGAGCTTGACGTTCAGCAGCCGCGCTTCCTGCACCAGAGGGGGATCCGGCCAGCGGATGTTGAGGCCGTCGGGAGGCAATTCGAAATCGGTGGGGACGACGATGGGCAGGGCCAGCGGGTCGACGCGGACCGAGGCCGAGGTCTCGACGGTATCGGCAAGGGCCTTGAACGCCACCCAGCACCCGGAATAGCGGCTCATGGCCCAACCGTGCAAGCCGTAGTCGAGATATTCCTGAACATTGGCCGGATACAGCACCGGCATCATGACCGCCTTGAAGACGTGCTCCGTCTGGTGGGGGAGGGTAGAAGACTTGGCGGCGTGATCGTCTCCGGCCACCACCAGCACGCCTCCATAGCGGGCGCTGCCGGCGGCGTTGGCGTGGCGGAAGACGTCGCCGCAGCGATCGACTCCCGGCCCCTTGCCGTACCAGAGGGCAAACACACCGTCGTGTGTGGCACCGGGAAAGAGTCCGACTTGCTGGGTGCCCCACACGGCAGTGGCCGCGAGATCTTCATTGATTCCGGGCTGGAAGACGATGGCATGGGCGGCGAGGTGTTCCCTCGCCTTGCCCAGGGCGAGGTCGAGCCCGCCCAGAGGGCTCCCCCGGTATCCGGAAACGAAGCCCGCGGTGTCGAGGCCTGCCTCCTGGTCCCGCATGCGCTGCAGCATGGGGAGGCGGACCAGGGCTTGGGTACCGGTGAGATAGACCCGGCCACCGAGGGTGGTGTATTTGTCGTCGAGAGACGCAGACTCGGCGGATTGGGCCAGAACGGAACTGAGGGACGGATCGCTCATGCCAGTCTTTCGGGAAAACGCCGGAACGACCTTGTTCGACGGCGATTGCTGGGCTTCCCCCCTTGGAGTCCGCAGGTCGGCAGGCGTTCCTTAGCCCCGCAGGAAGGCAGTGGCGTTATCCAGGTCGCCGTGGGTACTGCCGGCGTACAAGGCGCTGACGAACTTGCGCCAGATCAGGTCGGGCTCGCCCAGCTTGAAGCCATAGAAGCCATTGCCTCGGTCCCTCACGGCCAGGGCTTTGATGATCGAAGTTTCGTCGCGGCCCAGATGGATGGTTGCCTCGCCCCACACTTCCAGTGGAAGGTTGTCCTGGGTGCGGGCCTGGAAGCCGTAATTGGAAACCTGGACCACCTCCAGTCCGACTTTGGACACCTGGCCGTCGTCGGCGGTAAAGCTGATGCGCCCCGGACAGCGCACCGAGAAACGCTGGTGGCGGCGGATGTCGTGGCCTTCCTCGCGCAAGGGCGCATTGGGAAGCACTGCCCGGTATTCCGGCAGGTCGTATATGGAGTGCATGAGCGCCTTCTTGCGGTCGCTCAGGGAGGCGAAGACCCGGGTCCGCTGATTGAAAAAATAGTCGAGTAGTTCGGGGGTCAGGACCGGATCGTTGGTGGTGTAGAAGCGCCGGTGGGGCCACTGAATATTGGCGAGCTTATTCACCATGAAGTAGGCGTGCAGGTCGCGCCGGACGGGCTTGTTGGCGTAGGCCCTGCGGAAGACTTCCGGCGCGGCCTTGAGATCGAGGGTGGCGCCCACCGCCGGCGCACCGTTGACGAAATCGTAGTTCTCCACCACGTTTGCCGTGAGCCGCTGGAAAAAGAGCAGCGACTCGTACATCTCGATGTGCCGAGGATTTACCGCGATGACGATGTGGCGCGTGTCGAAGAAGGTCGTGCAGTAGTCGTACATGAACTTCATCAGCGGGAAGAGGATGCTTCCCCCGGTGCGGCGGAAGCGCGGGTGCACCGCCAGGGCCGAGACCTCGGCGATATTGCCTTCCTTGGCCCGCACCGCCGTCAGGTCGAAGATGCGTTGCAGGGGAAAACCGAGCGCACTTTCCCGAATGAGCGAAATGGTCCCCACGACTTTGCCGTCGATCTTGGCGCAAAGCGTGGTGGTGGTGGGTAGCGCGTGGTAGATAGTGACGCGCATTCCGGAAGGATCGGGAGTCATGAACCCGCTATCCACATAGGCATTGTGGAGCAGGGAAAAACAAGCCTCCAATTCCTCCTGGCTCTCGGCGATCTTGAGCACCAGTCTTTCGCTGGGCGCCGGGTCGCAATCGACAAAGGAACGGAACACGGCGAAGCGTCGCCGCTTGGGCAGTATCGCGATCAGCCGTCGCGTGAGGTTGTGGATCAGCTTTCGTCCACGTTTAATGATTTTGCCAATCACCTTTGTCCCCCGGTCCGCTCTTTTCCACTGGCATATGGTGGGAATGGTACCATCGTTGGAGGGGAAAATCATTTCCCGCCAGAGGTTTAAACGGCGATTCCGGGAAACTGGCTGAAGCATTGACAGTTCCTGACGGCGCCGCGAGAATCGAGGGCTTATCCCCCGTATCGATCAGCCATCAGGAGAGGTCATGGTATTTCCCAAGCTGTCGGCCGTAGCTGCCGTAGTCGCGTCATGTTTCACCCTGGTGGCCTGCGGCCAGAAGGAAGAGCCCAAGGTTGCCGCTCCCGCGCCTGCCGTCCCGGCCGCGCCGGCGCCCAAGCCGGAAATGACGGTCAAGATCGGCCATGTGGCGCCGATGACCGGTCCCCAGGCCCACCTGGGCAAGGATAACGAAAACGGTGCCCGCCAGGCCATCGACGAACTCAACGCCAAGGGTCTTGAAATCGGGGGCGCCAAGGTCAAGTTCGAACTCCTGGCCGAGGACGATCAGGCGGATCCGAAGCAGGGGACCCTGGTGGCTCAGAAGCTCATCGACGCCAAGGTGAATGGTGTCATCGGCCACCTCAATTCCGGCACCACCATCCCCGCCTCCAAGCTCTATTTCGATGCCGGCATTCCCCAGATTTCCGGCTCGGCCACCAATCCCAAATATACCCAGCAGGGCTTCAATACCGCTTTCCGGGTGATGGCCAACGATGTCCAGCAGGGCAAGGCGCTGGGCGAATTCGCGGCCAAGCAGGGAATCAAGACGGTGGCCATCGTCGACGACCGCACCGCCTACGGCCAGGGTCTGGCCGACGAGTTCCGCAAGGCGGCCGAGACGGCAGGAATCAAGATCGTCGCCACCGAATTTACCAACGACAAGGCAACCGACTTCAAGGCCATCCTCACCAAGATCAGATCCACCAAGGCCGACCTTGTGTTCTACGGCGGCATGGACGCCCAGGGCGGGCCCTTGGTCAAGCAGATGAAGGATCTCGGTCTGAAGGCCAAGTTCCTGGGCGGTGATGGGGTATGCACTCCGGAATTCATGAAGCTGGGCGGGCCGGCCAGCGAGGGCAACTACTGCTCGCTACCCGGCATGCCCCTGGAGAAGCTCGCCCAGGGTCCGGCCTTCCGCGATGCCTACGGTAAGAAATTCAATGCCGAAATCCAGCTCTATGCGCCCTACGTGTACGACGCCGTGATGGTCATGGCCGAGGCCATGAAGCGGGCAAACTCGGTGGAGCCGGCCAAGTACCTGCCGGAAGTCGGCAAGACCCACTTCGAGGGGGTGACCGCCAAGATCGAGTTCGACGACAAGGGCGACCTGAAGAGCGGCGCGATCTCCATGTATCAGTACAAGGCGGGCAAGCTGGAGTACGTGGACACCCTGGGCGGCAGCCCGATGGAGGCGGCCAAGGCCGAGGTCAAGGAGGCGGTCGCCGAAGTGAAGGAAGCCGCCAAGGCGGTGGGCGAGGCGGCCAAAGAGGGGGTCAAGGCAGGTGCCGAGGCGGCCAAGGAAATGGCCAAGGAAGGCGTCAAGGCCGGCGCCGATGCAGTCAAGGCCGGGGCGGACGCGGCCAAGGCGGCTGTGGACAAGAAGTAATCCGGTTTCCCTACGGCAAGGCGGCGCCCCCGAGGCGCCGTTTGCACATTCGGAAACCGCCGCCGCGCCATGGACATCCTCTTCCAGCAGATCGTCAACGGCCTCGTCCAGGGCAGCATCTACGCCCTGGTTGCCCTGGGCTACACCATGGTCTACGGCATCATGGGACTGATCAACTTCGCCCACGGCGAAGTGGTCATGATCGGTACCCTAGTGGCGCTGTCCGTCGCCGGGCTGCTGCTCCAGTTGGGGATGCCCGCCGCGGTGGCCGGGTTCGGCGGACTCGCCGCGGCGACGGTCGTGTGCATGGCCCTGGGCTGGGGCTTGGAACGGGTGGCCTACCGGCCGCTACGGCATGCGCCGCGACTCACGCCGCTGATTACTGCCATCGGCATGTCCATCGTCCTGCAAAACGTGGCCATGCTGGTCTGGGGGCGCAATTACCTCACCTTCCCGGCGGTGGCCCCCAAGGCCCAATTCGAAGTGGCGGGCGCCCACTTCACCGCCGTCCAGGTGATGATCGTGGTGGTGTCGGGCCTGACCATGGTCGGGCTTCTGCTCCTCGTCTATCGCACCCGACTGGGCATGGCCATGCGCGCCACCGCCCAGAATCCGGCGGTGGCGGGGCTGATGGGAGTGAATGTCGATCGGGTCATCGCCGCCGCCTTCGTGATCGGCTCGGCCCTGGGAGCAGTGGCGGGCATGCTGGTCGGCGCCTATTATGAAATCGCCCATTACCAAATGGGTTTCATGCTGGGCCTCAAGGCCTTCACCGCCGCCGTTCTCGGGGGAATCGGCAACCTCGCCGGGGCGATGGCCGGCGGGGTCCTCCTGGGGATCATCGAAGCCCTGGGGGCGGGCTACATCGGTGATCTCACCGGCGGTTTCCTGGGGAGTAATTACCAGGACATCTTCGCCTTCCTGGTGCTCATCGGCGTCCTCATGTTCCGCCCGTCGGGACTGTTCGGGGAAAAGACCGGAGACCGGGCGTGACGCGCTCCTGGCTGGCGCCTCGGCCCCTCGCCGGGATCGTCCTCATCGCCTTGGCGCTGGTGGCCCTGCCCTTCGTCGCCGCCCTCGGCGGGCAGGCCTGGGTACGCATCGCCAATTTCGCCATCCTTTATGTTTTCCTCGCCCTCGGGCTCAATATCGTGGTCGGCTTCGCCGGCCTCCTCGACCTCGGCTACATCGCCTTCTATGCCGTCGGGGCCTATCTCTACGCCCTCCTCGCCAGTCCCCACTTCGGGCTGCACCTGCCTTTCTGGGCCATCCTGCCCCTGGGCGCGATCGTCGCCTGCGGCTTCGGCGTCGCCTTAGGCGCTCCCACCCTCAAGCTGCGGGGCGACTATCTGGCCATCGTCACCCTGGGGTTCGGCGAGATCATCCGTATCTTCCTCAACAATCTGAACGCGCCGGTGAATATCACCAACGGTGCCCAGGGCATCACGCTGATCGATCCCCTGGCGCTGGGGAGCTTCCGCTTCAGCGGCAATAGCGAAATCTTCGGTCTGGTGGTCAGCGGCCCGCAGAAACTCTATTTTCTGCTGGTGGCGATGGCCTTGGTCGTCATCGGGGTGAATCTGCGCCTGCAGGATTCGCGCATCGGCCGTGCCTGGCAGGCCATCCGCGAGGACGAGGTGGCCGCCAAGGCCATCGGCATCGACACCCGCAATATCAAGCTGCTGGCCTTTGCCATGGGGGCGAGCTTCGGCGGTATCGCCGGCGGCATATTCGCCGCCATGCAGGGCTTCGTCTCACCGGAGAGCTTTTCCCTCATCGAGTCGGTCATGGTGCTGGCCATGGTGGTCCTCGGGGGCATGGGCCACATTCCCGGGGTGATCCTGGGCGCCGTCCTGCTGACCGTCCTGCCCGAGGTGTTGCGCTACGCCGTAGGGCCGGTGCAACAGGCGGTCTTCGGCAAGGTGATTGTCGATCCGGAAAGCCTGCGCATGCTCATCTTCGGCCTTGCCCTGGTGCTGGTGATGCGTCTCAAGCCGGCCGGTCTCTGGCCTTCGCCCCAACGTCGCCGCGAGTTGGCGGCCGGGGCGCAGGAGTCGCCGTGACGGGCGGGGTTTTGCTCGAAGCCCGCGGAGTGGGCAAGCACTTCGGCGGGGTCAAGGCTCTCGACGAGGTCTCGCTGACGATACGCGACGGCGAGATCTACGGCCTCATCGGACCCAACGGAGCGGGTAAGACGACATTCTTCAATTGCCTCACCGGCCTCTACGTGCCCGATTCAGGGGGTTTCGCCTTCGCCGGGGCTGTCCTGGCGGCCAATGCGCCCCAGCGTGCTGCGGAACGCGGCATCGCCCGCACCTTTCAGAACATCCGCCTCTTCGCCGACATGAGCGCCCGGGAGAACGTCATGGTCGGCCGCCATCTGCGCACGCGGGCAGGCGTCTTCGGCGCCCTCCTGCGTACGCGCTCCACCCGCGAGGAGGAGGCGGCCATCCGGCGCCGTGCCGACGAACTCCTGCATTACGTCGGAATCGCCGACCGCGCCGACGACTTGGCAAGAAACCTCCCCTATGGCGACCAGCGGCGGCTGGAAATCGCCCGCGCCTTGGCGACCGAGCCTCGCCTCCTCTGTCTCGACGAACCGGCGGCCGGGATGAACGCCACGGAAACCGAGGAGTTGCGCCTGCTCGTCGACGGCATACGCCGCGACGGGACGACGGTGCTGCTCATCGAACACGACGTCAAGCTGGTCATGGGCCTGTGCGACCGGGTCGCCGTCCTCGACTATGGACGCAAGATTTGCGAGGACGTCCCCGCCGCAGTTCAGCGGAATCCGGCGGTGATCGAGGCCTACCTGGGAGGCGGCCTTGCTTGAAGTGACCGGACTCGCGGTGGCGTACGGCGGGATTCGTGCCGTGCGCGGCATCACTTTCCATGTGGCCGAAGGCGAGACCGTGGCACTCATCGGCGCCAACGGGGCCGGAAAAACGACTACCCTCAAGGCGCTCGCCCGGGTTCTTGGCGCCGCCGGCGGCCACGTCCGCTTTCTCGGCCAGGAGATTACCCGCCTGCCCGTCCACCGTTTGGTCCGAACCGGTATTGCTCTGGTACCCGAGGGGCGGGGAGTCTTCCCCCGTCTTTCCGTCGCCGAGAACCTGGCCATGGGCGCCTTCGTCCGCCGGGACCGGGAGAGCATCGCGGCCGATCTCGAACGCATCTACGGCTATTTCCCGCGCCTCAAGGAGCGCGCGGGCCAACTTGCCGGAACCCTGTCCGGCGGTGAGCAGCAGATGCTGGCCATCGGCCGTGCCCTGATGAGCCGGCCCCGGTTGCTGCTCCTCGACGAACCCTCGATGGGCCTGGCGCCGATCATGGTACAGAAGATCTTCGAAGTGATCCGTGCCGTCGCCGCCCAGGGCATGACCATCCTGCTCGTCGAACAGAACGCCAAGCTGGCCCTGGAATCCAGCCAACGGGGCTATGTCCTCGATAGCGGCGAGATCACCCTCTCCGGTACGGCGGCCGACCTTCTCGCAGACCCACGCGTACGCACTGCCTACCTGGGCGAATGAAATCCCACCCGCGTCAAGGAAATCCCCTGGCGCGCTGGGGGACAATACCCCTTTACCTCAATCGGTCCCCGGTCATGAAGAAGCAACTCATTCTGTCCCTTTTTGTCGTCTGTTCGCTGCCTGCGGCGGCCGGCGAACCCGTCGCCAGCGGCGGCCCCAAACTCGCCAGCGGCCTGCTCATGAAACAGGAAGGTAAGCTGGTCTTCGCTCCCTGCCGCGATCGCAGCTACGCGCTGGTGGACGATGTCTCCTCAGGGGGAGCGCTGAGTGCCGCCCTGGACGGCATCGGGCTCGGCGCAGGCAAGAAGCTCTATGTGGAAATGTGGGGGAGTCTGGAGGGCGCGGTCCTCAAGGCCAGCGTCCTCAATTTCGCCCGTGCCGACGGCCGCTGCCAGCCCACCGGCGGACCGGACGAGACCTGGCGTGCCACGGGTTCCGATCCCGCTCCCTGGACCCTGGCCGCCGGCGGCGAGCACCTGGTCTTCAAGCGCTCCGGCCGTCCCGAGCAGCGCCTCGCTTTCAAAGGGTCTCAGGACGAAGCTGCCGTCAGTACCTACCGTACACCGCCGGGAGAGACGCCGGCCGCCTCCTGGCGCTTCGATAGAAAAATTTGTCGCGACAAAGGGAGCGACGTGGTCTTCGGTTGGACGGCAACGGTGACCGTCGCCGGAGAAAAATATCAGGGCTGCGCCTGGCAA
>SSTA01000096.1 GCA_009469685.1 Azonexaceae bacterium
GACGACGACCAGCGTCTCTGTGCCGCCCCATAGCCGGTCGAGTACCTGGGCCACGGCGGCCGGCGAACAATGGCCGACGGCGAAGGGAACCAGCCGAAAATCGGCGAGGGCCGTCTGCAGGAAAGGCAACTGGACCTCCAGCGAATGCTCGGGGGCGTGGGCAGCGTCGCTCACCACGACCTGGGGCAGATCGGTGAGCGCTGCCAAGGCATCGCGATCGATCGGCACAGTCCCCAGGGGTGTCGAGAAATACGCTGCTGCGGGAACCGCCAGACCGCGCACCGCGACCCGATGGGCGGGGCCCAGAAGGATTACTCGGCGCACCATGGAGCGGATCGGCCGCAGGAGGCGGTACGCTGCGGCGGCGGTGCCCCCGGAATAGACGTAGCCGGCGTGAGGAACGATCAAGGCTTTGGGGGCCGGAGCTTCCGGAATGGCTCCGGCAAGGAGGCGGCAAACCCCATCGGCCAGGGACTGCGCATCGCCGGGATAGAACGCGCCGGCGACGGCGGGCGGGCGGATCGCGGCAGATACCATAGGGTCTCCCCGGGGGCGAGAAAGCGACGGGATAGGCCACGAATTCCCGGAATTTTTGCGGCCTCTCCCTTTAAAATTACGCCATGGCCCGTCATTTCGCAATCGTCCCCGCCGCCGGCAGCGGTTCCCGTTTCGGCGCCCCAACGCCCAAGCAATACTTGCCCCTCCTCGGTCTTCCGCTCATCCACCACACCCTGGCGGCACTCTGCGCTTGCCCGGCGATCGAGCGGGTCTGGGTGGTTTTGGCACCGGATGACGAAATCTGGGGCCACCGCGACTGGTCTGACCTCGGTCCCAAGCTGGAGACCTTGCGCTGTGGCGGTGTAAGCCGGGCCGAGAGTGTCGCCAACGGACTGCGGGCGGCAGCATTCGCGGCGGCATCGGACGACTGGATCCTGGTGCATGACGCTGCACGCCCTTGCTTGACCCCCGCCCTCGTCGAAGAATTGGTCGAGCAATTGGCCGACGATCCGGTGGGCGGTTTGCTGGCAGTTCCAGTCGCCGATACTCTGAAGCGGGCTGACGCCGAGGGGCGGGCGGCGGCCACCGAACCCCGGGATGGCCTTTGGCAGGCACAAACGCCACAGATGTTCCGTTTTGGGCTGTTGAAGCAGGCCTTGGCCGCTTCCGGTGAAGTGACCGACGAGGCTGGGGCGATCGAGGCACTAGGACATCGGCCCAAGCTGGTTCGCGGAGAAGGCAGCAATCTCAAAGTCACTTACCCGGCGGATCTCGCCATCGCCGAGGGTATCTTGCGGGGAAGGCGATGAAAATCAGAATCGGGCAGGGTTACGACGTCCATCGTCTGGCGGAGGGTCGCAAGCTGATCCTCGGCGGGGTCGAAATTCCCCACGGCAAGGGACTGCTGGGCCATTCCGATGCGGACGCCCTTTTGCATGCCCTGACCGATGCGCTGCTGGGGGCCGCCGGGTTGGGCGACATCGGCCGCCACTTCCCGGACACCGACCCGCGCTTCGCCGGGGTGGACAGTCGGGAATTGCTGCGGGAAGCGGTGCGACGGGTTCGGGCATCCGGCTGGCAGCCCGTCAATGCAGACGCCACCGTCATCGCCCAGGCGCCCAAACTGGCGGCCTACGTCCCGGCCATGGTCGCCACGATCGCGGCGGACCTGGGGCTTACGCCCGAGGCGGTCAATGTGAAAGCCAAGACCAACGAAACCCTCGGCTACTTGGGCCGCGGCGAAGCCATCGAGGCCCAGGCCGTCGTGCTGGTGGAGCATGCCGGGTGATGGCATGCCTCCTAAGTCGGTACCGGAGGCCGGCCAGCGCCTGTTTTTTGCATTGTGGCCCGACGCCTCCGTCGTCTACGCCCTGGGCGAAGCGGTGTCCCGGGTCCAGGGGGGGCGCGTCAGCCGTCCGGAAACCCTCCATCTGACCCTCGCCTTTCTCGGCGAGGTGGACGGTGACCGACTCGCGGAGCTTGACCGGATTGCCGGAGCGGCGGATAGCAAGGGTTTTACTTGGACCGTC
>SSTA01000097.1 GCA_009469685.1 Azonexaceae bacterium
CGGCGAAGCGCAGTTCGTGCGCCCGGTGCACGGGCTGATCCTGTTCCACGGCGCGCGCCTGGTGCCGGGGCGGGTGCTCGGGCTGGACAGCCGCAACGTGACCCGCGGCCACCGCTTCATGACCGTCGGGGTGGTCGAGATTCCGCACGCCGACCAATACGAGCAGACGATGGCCGCCGAAGGCCGCGTGGTGGCTGACTTTGGTACCCGGCGAAATCTAATCGCCGACCAGCTCGATACTGAAGCAGCACGGCTTGGCTTGATTTGGGTAGGACATCCAGGATCCGAGCCGCACATAGTGGCACTCCTCACCGCAGCAGAACGCCGCGAATCGAGTCTGCTTCTCGACGAAGTGACTGCGCTAGTTGAACATCCGTCGGTTTACGTCGCCGAGTTCGATCAGGAGTTCCTTGCCGTGCCGCAGGAATGCCTGATCCTGACTATGCAGGCAAATCAAAAATACTTTCCGTTGGTTGATGGAAGTGGGCAGCTCACCAACCGCTTCCTGGTGGTTTCCAACATGCGGGTGGCCGACCCGTCCAACATCGTCGGCGGCAACGCCCGCGTGGTCCGCCCGCGCCTGGCCGACGCCAAGTTCTTCTTCGAGACCGACCGCAAGACGCCGCTCGCCGCGCGCGTGCCCAAGCTCGACCGCATCGTCTATCACAACAAGCTGGGCAGCCAGGGCGACCGCGTGCGCCGCCTGGTGGCGCTGGCCGGACGGATCGCCGGCATGCTTCACGCCGACGTCGCCGCCGCCGAGCGCGCGGCGCTGCTGGCCAAGGCCGACCTGGTCAGCGACATGGTCGGCGAGTTCCCGGAACTGCAGGGCATCATGGGCCGTTACTACGCGCGGCATGACGGCGAGGGCGAAGTGGTGGCGGATGCCATCGAAGGCCACTACCACCCGCGCTTCAACGGCGACACGCTGCCCGCCGGCAATGTCGCCTGCGCCGTGGCGCTGGCCGAGCGGCTGGATGCGCTGACCGGGTTCTTCGGCATCGGCCAGATTCCGACCGGCGACAAGGACCCGTTCGCGCTGCGCCGCGCCGCGCTCGGCGTGTTGCGCATCCTGATGGAGACGCCGCTGCCGCTGGACCTCGCGCAGTTGATCGACGCCACCGCGCAGGGCTTTCCCGCGGTCATGTTGCAGGGCGAATGGCGCGCGGCGCTGCTCGAGTTCGCGCGCGAGCGCCTGCGCCATTTCCTGCGCGAATCTGGGCAAGATCAGGCCATGGTCGATGCCGTGCTGGCGCAGCAGCCGACGCGCATCGACCAGGTGCCGGCGCGGCTGGCGGCGGTCAAGGCGTTTGCCGCGCTGCCCGAGGCCGCCGCGCTGGCGGCCGCCAACAAGCGCATCGTGAACATCCTGAAGAAGACCGAGGCGACCGGCGCCGAAGTCGACGTCGCGCTGCTGCAGGAAGCGGCCGAAAAGGCACTGTTCGCCGCGGTGACGGCGGCGACGCCGGGCATCGAGTCGCAATTCGAGAACGGCGACTACGAAGCCGCGCTGAAGTCGCTGGCGGCCCTGCGCGGCGCGGTCGACGCCTTCTTCGACGGCGTCATGGTGATGGCCGACGAGCCGCTGACGCGCGCCAACCGGCTCGCGCTGCTGACCCGGCTGGCCGGCCTGATGAATCGCGTCGCCGACATTTCGCGGCTTTGAGCGGCGACAAGCACATGCGGGATAGTGCGCGTTTTCCGTCGCTGGGAAGCGTCCCCGCCGTGGCTAAATCCTCGCCATGAAGCTCGTCATCCTCGACCGCGACGGGGTCATCAACCATGACTCCGACCAATACATCAAGTCGCCGGACGAATGGCGGCCGATCGCCGGCAGCCTGGAAGCGATCGCCCGCCTGAACCAGAACGGCTACCGCGTGGTGGTGGCCACCAACCAGTCCGGCGTCGGCCGCGGCCTGTTCGAGATGGACACGCTGAACGCCATCCACGACAAGTTCCATCGCGCGCTGGCACAGGTGGGCGGCCACGTCGATGCGATCTTTTTCTGCCCGCACACCAACGCCGACAACTGCATCTGCCGCAAGCCCAAACCGGGGATGCTGCGCGAGATCGGAACCCGCTTCAACGCCGACCTGAAAGGCGTGCCGGCGATCGGCGACAGCCTGCGCGACTTGCAGGCCGCGACAGAGGTCGGGGCGCGGCCGATCCTGGTGCTCTCCGGCAAGGGCGCGCGTACCGCCAAGGATCCGGAACTGCCGCCGGGCACGGAGGTCGCCGCCGACCTGGCCGCCGCGGTGGCGCTGATCGTGGGCTGACATGATGGACGTGCTGCGCTCGGCGCTGTTCATGCTGATCCTGCTGGTCGTCACGCCGCCCTACGCCCTGCTCGTGCTGCTCTGCTTCCCGCTGCCCCACCGCGCGCGGCGGATGAGCGTGGAACCCTGGGTACGCTTCGCCATCTGGCTGGTCAAGCATGTCCTCGGCATCGACTATCGGCTGATCGGCGCGGAGAACATTCCGCCCCGCCCGGCGGTGATCCTGTGCAAGCACCAGTCGGCCTGGGAGACGCTGATCCTGCAGGAGGTCTTCCCGCTGGTGCTCTACGTGTGGAAGAAGGAGCTCAAGCAACTGCCGTTCTTCGGCTGGGCGCTGGCGGTGATCCCGATGATCTCGATCGACCGCGGCGCCGGCAAGGACGCGTTGAAGCAACTGGTCGACCAGGGCCGCGACCGGCTCGGCAAGGGCTATTCGGTGATCATTTTCCCCGAAGGCACCCGCGCCGCGCCCGGCCACAAGCGGCGCTACAAAATCGGCGGCGCGCACCTGGGCGTCGAGACCGGCGCGCCGGTGCTGCCGGTGGCGCTCAACTCGGGCGAATTCTGGGGCCGCAATGCCTTCTTCAAGACACCGGGCACGGTCACCGTCAGCATCGGCCCGGCGATCGACCCGGCCGGACTGGACGCCGCGCAGGTCAATGAACGCGCCGAGGCTTGGATCGAGGCGGAAATGCGCAAGATCAGTCCGCATCTGTATCGGGAGGGAGCGTGAAGACATCCCCCCCAGCCCCCCTTCCAGGAAGGGGGGTGACCACGGTGCGGCCGGCGTTGCCACGCCGGCTTTCGGAAACTCGATGGCTGCCTCCTTGGGGCGGCCCGGCGGAGGCAGCATGAAGGCTTTCCCCCCAGCCCCCCTTCCAGGAAGGGGGGTGACCACGGTGCAGCCGGCGTTGCCACGCCGGCTTTCGGAAACTCGATGGCTGCCTCCTTGGGGCGGCCCGGCGGAGGCAGCATGAAGCACACCCGAACCCCGCAGCTCGCGCTGCGCCTCGACGCCAGCGCGCCCGACGCAAGTGCCGCCTGGGGCGAGGGCAGCCG
>SSTA01000413.1 GCA_009469685.1 Azonexaceae bacterium
CAGCGCCCTGTGGCCGTTCTCGACCCTCGACTGGACGGCCGAGTGGCCGACCAAGTCCAACGCCGCCCTCGACCTCTACCTGCCCTCGACGGTACTGGTCACCGGCTTCGACATCATCTTCTTCTGGGTCGCCCGCATGGTCATGATGACCAAGCACATCACCGGCAAGATCCCCTTCCAGCACGTCTATGTGCATGGCCTCATCCGCGATGCCGAGGGCCAGAAGATGTCCAAGTCCAAGGGCAACGTCCTGGACCCCATCGACCTCATCGACGGCATCGGCATCGAGGATCTGGTCAAGAAGCGCACTTTCGGCCTCATGAACCCCAAGCAGGCCGAGCAGATCGAAAAGAAGACGCGCAAGGAATTCCCCGAGGGCATTCCCGCCTTCGGCACCGACGCCCTGCGCTTCACCTTCGCCAGCCTGGCCAGCCCGGGCCGCGACATCAAGTTCGACCTCAATCGCTGCGATGGCTACCGCAACTTCTGCAACAAGCTGTGGAACGCCACCCGCTTCGTGCTGATGAACGTCGACGGCCACGATCTGGCCCTTGACCACCAGCAGCAGGCCGACGGTGCCTGCCCGGCGCCCGCCGGCGAGCCGCGCTTGAAGTTCAGCTTCGCGGACCGCTGGATCGTCAGCCTGTTGCAGCGGGTCGAAGCCGAGGTCGAGCAGCATTTCACCGACTACCGCTTCGACCTCCTGGCCCACGCCATCTACAAGTTCGTCTGGGACGAGTTCTGCGACTGGTACCTGGAAATCGCCAAGGTCGAGATGCAGCAGGGCGACGAGGCCGCCGCCCGGGGCGCCCGCCGCACTCTGGTGCGCGTGCTGGAAGCCATCCTGCGCCTCGCCCACCCCCTGCTGCCCTTCATCACCGAAGAACTGTGGCAGACCGTGGCCCCCATCGCCGGCAAGAAGACCCACGACTCCATCATGCTGGCCCCCTACCCCCGTTCGGAGCCCAGCCGCATCGACGCTGCCTCTGAGGCCAAGGTCGAGCGCCTCAAGGCCCTCGCCTACGCCTGCCGCAACCTGCGGGGCGAGATGGGCGTCTCGCCGGCCCAGCGCATGCCGCTCCTGGTGGCCGGCGGCGGTGACGACATTTCCGAGTTCGCCCCCATCCTGCAAGCTCTGGGTAAGCTCTCCGAGGTACAAATCGTGGGCGACATGCCGGCCGATGCCCTGGCGCCGGTGGCTGTCGTCGGCGAAGCCCGTCTCATGCTCAAGGTGGAAATCGACGTCGCCGCCGAACGCGAACGCCTGACCAAGGAAATCGAGAAACTGGAAAAGCAGATCGCCAGCGACAACGCCAAGCTGTCCAACGAAAGCTTCGTCGGCCGCGCTCCTGCCGCCGTAGTGGAGCAGACCCGGCAGCGAGTGGCCGAATTTTCCGCCACCCTGGAAAAGTTGCAGCTTCAGCTTGCCAGACTTGGCTAAACCCGGAGACCCCGATGCAAGACAACCGCAGCTTCTTCACCAAGGTGTTCACCGCCTTGATGATCTTTTCCTTTCTGGTCGGCGTGTGCTCCGTCGCGTTCATTACCGCCTGGCCCTGGGAAAAGGACAATCCGGCCTGGAAGCCCGACTTCCGCCTGGTGGTGGCCTGCGGGGAAAAAAAGGAAGCCTGTGGCATCGCCTGGAAGGAACTGAGCGACGCCCGCAGCCAGGGCCGCGTCTCCGGTCTGGCCCTCGCTGGCAATGCTGGCGAAATCGAGGAGCCTGCCAACTGGCTGCGCTGGAAGCAGGATAGCGGTGTCTATGAGGTCAAGGCATCGTCCTGGCACTTCCAGACCACTGTCCGCTACCGCATCGAAAACGACGCGCCGCTCCTGGTCGCCTACCAGGATGTCGACGTCGGCCGAGCCTTTACCTACGCCATGGGCGCCGCCATATTCATGATGGTCGGACTGTATCTGCGCAAGCTGCGGGGCTGATCAGTCGCGGCCTTCGGCCAGAGTCAGGGCCAGTTGCAAGGTCTTGCCCTCGCGCAGGATGCCTAGGGTCACCCGATCGCCGATCTTCTTGCCGCCCAGGATGCGGTCGATGTCGGTCGAATTGAAGACCGGGACGCCGTCGATGGACTGGAGCACGTCACCCGGCGCCACGCTGCCATCGCGACCGACCTTCGAGCCCCGCAATCCGGCCTGGGCTGCTGGCGAACCGGGGGCGATGTCGAGGACCAGCACTCCTTTGACCCCCATCTGCTGCAGGACCACCGCGCTCACCCGATCGATGACGTTGAATCCGGCAGTCGGACGGCGGTAATAGCCGAAGGCGATCAGTTCGGGAACCACCCGGTTGACGGTATCCACCGGGACCGAGAAACCGATGCCGGCGCTCGCCCCCGAGGGACTGTAGATGGCGGTATTGACCCCAATCAACCGCCCGGCACTGTCCAGGAGGGGCCCGCCCGAATTGCCGGGATTGATCGCCGCGTCGATCTGGATGAGGCGGTGGATGGCATTGCCGTCCTCGCCGTCGATCGATCGGTTGAGCGCCGAAATGACCCCGGTGGTGAGCGTATGATCGAATCCGAAGGGATTGCCGATCGCCAGTACCTTCTGGCCGACCTGGAGGTCGGCACTGGCCCCGAGGGGCAGTGGCGCTGGGCGGCGATCCGGAACCGCGATCTTAAGAACTGCCAGATCGTGATCGGGGCTCACACCGACCAATTCCGCTGCGAACCCCCGCTGGTCGGACAAGCGCACTTGAGCGCCCCGGGCTCCGG
Organism: Azonexaceae bacterium; assembly: GCA_009469685.1. Next base: position 2,733 of record SSTA01000413.1, read on the forward strand.
CAACCACGTGATAGTTGGTGACGATGTGCCCCTGATCGTCCCAGACGAACCCGGATCCGGTTCCTCGCGGAACTTCCCTGACGTTCATCGTCCACAGGTTGATGACCCGATCCAGGGTCGTGATGTAAACCACCGAAGGACTCGCCTTCCTGAAGATGGCGATGGTGGAATTCTCTTCCGACGTCAGCGGCCCCCGCGGGGTTACCGCTCGAACATCGACTTCACGAGGGACGGGTGACTTGGCATGGGCGGGATGGCCGGCGGCCAGCTCCGCCATGACCAGCATCGCCACCAGGGCAAGCTGGCCGAAAGGAACGAGGCGCATGATCGACTATTGGCATGTGAGCGAAGGCCGGCAAGCATACCGCATTCCCGCGTCCCGCAGCCCAGGCGAGCTCCCCGGACCTATTTGAGGGACAGAATGTAGGCAATGACATCGGCGCGAGCCGCGGGATCCGGCAACCCGTCATACTTCATCTTGCCGCCTGGAACGATCTTCTTCGGGGCGGCAATATAGGCATCGATCTTGTCTGGCGCCCAGGTGATCCCGCTCTGCTTCATCGCGTCCGAGTAACCGGCAAAATCGGCGACGCTACCCGCCCTGCGGCCGCTTACGCCGGTGAGGGTCGGCCCCTTCTTGTTCTTGCCGGGGACTGCGCTATGGCAATCGCCGCATTCCTCGGCAAACACGTCGGCTCCCCGCTTGCTGTCGCCGAGCGCCTGGGCGGTTCCTGCGGCGACGAGGAGCAGGGTGCAGAAAAGTCTCTTAATCGTCATGCGTTTCCTCCGTTAAATGGCAGTCCAGAGGAACAGCATCCAGGTGTTATTGTCGCTGGCCCGACGATCGTTGCCATTGTCGTCGATGTAGTGGCTGCCGCCGTTGAAACGACTGTATCCGGTGTATTGCACGCCGAGGCGGACATTGGCCCACGGAGCACCCCAGGAGGACTCCTTGCCCCAGGGCGTCCAGTCGGCCTGAAGCATGTATCCGGAAGTATTGGGCTTGGCGTTGTAGGCGCTTTCTCCGTAAAGGCCGCTATCCGCCGTTCCGCGCACGGCGAAAAGGCTGCCGGTGACGCCCCAGGTCTGATTGTAGTGGTAGGACAGGGCGACTCGGGCATTGTCCAGGGTGTCCCGAAGATGCTCAGAGGCCAGGGCCGTATTGAAGGTGTAGTTGTATCTCTGCCATTCCTTTACGTAACTCGCGTTGAGGGTGACGATGTGCTCGCGA
>SSTA01000414.1 GCA_009469685.1 Azonexaceae bacterium
GGCGGTGAAGGATTTTCGCGTCGCCCACCCGGAATTCGCCGGGGTGGCGGTGGTGCCGGTGAATACCCCGGATTATGTGGGCTGCCTGGAAAGCGGCTATGCGCTGGCCATCGAGGCCCTGATCGACACGCTGGTGCCGGCGAGCGCGGTGGCCGGCAAGCGGCCCAAGCAGGTGAATGTGCTGGCCTCGGCCATGCTCACCCCCGGCGATATCGAGGCCATGCGCGAATGGATCGAGGCTTTCGGCCTGCGGGCCGTGGTGGTGCCGGATATCGGCGATTCCCTGGATGGCCATCTGACCGACGCCGAGTATTCGGCCCTGACCCTGGGCGGTACGCCCCGTTCCGAAATCGAGATCATGGGCGAATCGGCAGCGACCCTGGTGATCGGGCCGTCGCTCCACAAGGCGGCAGATCTGCTGAAAACGCGCACCGGGGTGCCGGATTGGCGCTTCGAGGGCCTCATGGGGCTGGAGGATTGCGACGCCTTCACCCAGGCCCTGGCCACCATCTCCGGCAAACCGGTGCCTGAGCGCATCGACCGCCATCGCGCTCAGTTGCAGGATGCCATGGTCGATTGCCATTTCATGTTGGGCTTCGCCCGCATCGCCCTCGCCGCCGACCCGGACCTCCTGGGTATGCAGGCGCGCTTCCTCGCCGGCATGGGAACGGAGATCGTCAGTGCGGTATCGCCCCACAAGCACGAGAGCCTGGCCGGCCTGCCGATTGCCCGGGTAATCGTCGGCGACCTGGAGGATATGGAAAAGGAAGCGCGGGCCAATGACGCCCAGCTGGTGATCGCCAATTCCCATGCCGCGGAAACTGCCGACCGCCTGGGCTTGCCCCTGTTCCGGGCCGGTTTCCCGCAGTACGACCTCGTGGGCGGTTACGCCCGCACCTGGGTGGGCTACCGCGGCACGCGGCAGGCCCTGTTCGATCTCGCCAACCTGATGCTGAGGCAACACCATGAACTCGAACCCTATCGATCAATCTACTGGGACGACGCCCGTGACCGCCTCGGCCCCCGCGAGCCCCATGTCAGCCCGTCGCCTGCAGCTGGTCTGGTGCATTAGGCAGGAGCCCGACGCCGTGCTCAAAGTCGCTTTTGCTTCCACGGATCGTCGCCGGGTCAACCAGCACTTCGGCGCCGCCGAGGGCTTCGTCGTCTTCGAGGTCACGCCTGACAAGGCCACCCTGGTCGGCGTAGGCGAGTTCGCCGAGGAGGCCATGGACGGTAACGAAAACAAACTCGCCGCCAAAGTGGATTTCCTGGCCGGCTGCCACGCCGTCTATGTCATGGCCATCGGCGCCTCGGCCATCAAGCAGCTGATGTCCAAGGGCATCCAGCCGATCCGGGTGAACGAGGTGGACGCCATCGACGATCTCCTTGCCGACGTCTCGCTGGCCATGACCGAGGGCGGCGTTGCCTGGATCGACCGCGCCATGGCAGCCCAGGCCAAGGCCAAGAGCGAGGACCGCTTCACCGGCATGGAAGCGGAAGGCTGGGACGGCTGATGAATTCCCGGCTCATCGAACACCGCGGTATCGTCCAGCGGGTGGAAGGCGGCAAGGCCGTCGTCGCCATGGAAACCGGCGGCTGTGCCTCCTGCGGCCAAAGCAGCGGCTGCGGCGTCGGCAAGATGGCCGGCGACCGACCCGCCATACTGCTCACTCTGCCAGTCAGCGCCGAGATCAAGCCTGGCGACGTGGTCGCCATCGGCCTGCCGGCGAGCCGGCTGACCCTGTCGGCGCTGCTGGGCTACCTCTTCCCGGCCTTCGCCATGCTCTTCGGGGCCTGGTGGGGTTCGTCCCTGGAGGGGAGCGACGGTGCCACGGCCCTCGGCGCCATCGTGGGTTTTCTCGGTGCCCTTGGCATCGCCCGTATCGCCATCGCCCTATTGCCCGGTCTCATGCCTACCCCTCAATTGATCTCACCGGATTCCCCTTCCCGCTTTTCCCATCAGGAGCCCCATCATGAATGACGCCGTCCTCGAAAAAGACCCGATTCTCGACACCGACTTCATCAAGGAGATGGCCCGCCAGATGCGCGCCCTCGACACCTATGGCAGCTACCAGGGCTGGACGGTGGAAAAGATTCTCGATCCCTTCGTGCTCACCAAGGAGCGCAAGGCCGAGATTCCGCTGATCGGCGACCCTGACGACGTCACCATCTCCCGTGTCAAGGCCTTCTACAACGCCATTGCGGTGCTCATCGAGAAGGAGTGCAAGCTCCTGGCCGTCCCCCTGGTGCATCTCACCCACGAAGGCTTCGGGCGGGCGCTGATTACCGTCGGCAAACTGGTGGCGGTGGACAAGACCCTGCGCGACGTCCATCGCTTCGGCTTCGGCAGCCTGTCCAAGATGAAAGATGAAGGGGACAAGATTCTCGGCGTGGCGCTGGAGCGTATCGGGCAGCACCCCGCCGTTGCCGGCCTGTAAGGAGCCGCCATGAGCGAGGAAGAAATCCAGGCCCTGGACAAGGAAGTGAAGAAACTTAAGCGCATCGCTTCCGAATGGGCCTCCCAGTTGCACGACTTGGTGGAGGACCGGCTACCGGCGGCCTACCACGAGATTCCGGGTATTTCCCAATCCACCTACGACGCCTGCAAGGCCTGGGCTGACGCCACCGCCCGCCTGTCGGCGGCTCAGAAAGGCTGACATCATGATTACCGGTCTCACCCGCGGCGGCGCCGAATGGACCCCGCAATTCGTCACCGAACTCAATCAGGAAAAATGCATCGGCTGCGGCCGCTGCTACAAGGTCTGCCCCCGCAACGTCCTCGACCTGGTCGAACGCGAACTGGACGACGACGATGACGACGCCGACGAAGACAACATGATGGTCATGTCCATCGCCAACGCCATGGACTGCATCGGCTGCGGTTCCTGCGGGCGGGTCTGTCCCAAGGACTGCTACACCTACGCGCCGGCATGACGCGACGCCCGGATGCCGCCACCGGGGCAGCCGTCTGTGCGGCCCTGCGCGGCCAGGTGGAAAAGCTGGGCCTTTCCATCGGTGACGAGCCGGTGTGGGCGGCGGCGACCTTTGAGGAGAAGGTGGATCCCTTCTCCCAGGAGGTGAGCGTGGTCGCCTATTGGCGCGGTGGCGCCCGCTTCGGCAAGGCCACCTTCTTCCCGGATGGGCGCGTCTTCGCCGAATACCAGGTGCTGCAAGCCAACCCGGCGGACGCCGAGAGTTATGTCGAATCCGTCCAAGTCTGGGGCCGCCCGGAGAAGCTGCGCGGCGAAGCCATCATCGCCGAGTACGCCAAGTGAGTGCGCCGACTCCGCCGCGCATGATTCTGCTGCACAAGCAAAAGACCAGCGGCCGCGTGCGCTTCCTTTGTCTTTCCTCCGGCGTGGTGGCCTTCGCTCCTCTCCCGGCGCTGGCCGCACTGCGGGACGAGGACTATTCGCCCAAGATCCAGGTGCACCCCGCGGCGGTCGTTCGGGAAGCGGAAATCCATCTGGGCCTTCCCGAGGGCGCCATCGAGCCGGAAGCGGAATTCTCCGCCTGGGTGGATACCCCGGCCGGCGACGTGCCGGTACTCCTGGGCGTGTTCACCGACCTCGATCCACCCTTCTCCGCCGCCGAACGCACCAACAGCCGCTTCATCGCCCTCACCGAAGCCCGCCAGTTGAGCGACGTCGAACGCCAGCTGCTTCGCCGGGCGTACGAGCACGTCCTAGGCTGAGCGCTGCTCAACAACCGGATAAGGCATCTGCCCCGCGATTGAGTCCTGACCCTGGGGGTGCCACATCGCGAAGGACGGCGCCGGAAACCGTCGCTCCCGCTGCCAGCGCGGTCAGTATTGCTTCCGTATGGGCGGCCAGGTGGGCGGCCAGACTGGCCGGCGTATAACCGACCACCACCACGCCCGGTGGCAGGATGCCACCACCCCGTTGCTGCGCCGCCCCCAGGATGAGCGGGGTGGACAGGCCGCGACGCCGGTGGGCAGCCGCGATCCAGAGATAGCCTCCGGCATAGAAGCCGACCAGCTCCGCGCCCCGGAAAAGACCCACGGTCCCGGGCTCGTCGGCGGGCAGGACACGATACCCGGCCCGATTGCCGGCGCCCGCCCAGAGCGGCTCGCCCCAGCGGCAAGCCTGCAACCGGTGGACGATAGCGGCAGCCTCGGCATTGTCCACCTCCAGGGAAGAGGAAGGGTGGGCAATGCCGGGGCCGGCGAATTGAGCGAAGGTTCTTTGCCAGGGGGCCATGGGGTCGTGGGGGTCCATTCTCTCGTATGGCAAGAACCGTACCAATGAAGGATTACACAGTCGTGACCGCGTAACCCCTCTTGCCACGGGAGTTTGGAGGAACGACGGTGGTCGCGGCCTGCAACCGAAATCGTCGAACTTGTCGTAAACCTGACATTGCACCGGCGGCATCGGCACCGCATTAACTCATTGATTCGATGGATTCATGGCTTTTATTCCGCGATGGCACAGCCCTTGCAGGAGGGGAGCATCAACCCTTCGGAGAACGATCATGATCAACCTCACCCCCGCCGCCGTGAAAGCCGTCCAGCGCTTCATTCGCGGTTCCGAATCGCCGGTGGCCGGACTGCGCCTCATGATCTCCGGCGGCGGCTGTTCCGGACTCCAGTACGGCATGAAACTGGAAGCCGAGAAGGCCGAGGACGACTGGGAACTCGAAGTCGAGGGCGTCAAGCTCCTGGTGGACCCGATGACCATGCCGATGATCGACAACGTGACCATCGATTTCATCGACACCCTGACCCACACCGGCTTCAAGTTCGACAATCCCAACGCTTCGTCGCAGTGTTCCTGCGGCCAGTCTTTCACGGTCTGAGGGGAATTCGCCATGTGGGAATACTCCGACAAGGTTCGCGAGCACTTCTTCAATCCGCGCAATTCCGGGCCCCTCGAGGAGGCCAACGGCATCGGCGACGTGGGTTCCATCCAGTGCGGTGATGCGCTCCGGCTGATGCTCAAGGTCGAACCGGAAACCGAGGTCATCCAGGATGCCCATTTCCAGACCTTCGGCTGTGGCTCGGCCATCGCCTCCTCCTCGGCCCTGACCGAGATCATCAAGGGCATGACCCTCGACGAAGCGCTCAAGGTCAGCAACCAGGACATCGCCGACTACCTGGACGGACTGCCGCCGGAAAAGATGCACTGTTCGGTCATGGGTCGCGAGGCCCTGCAGGCCGCCATCGCCAACTACCGGGGCGAGGAGTGGTCCGACGACCACGAGGAAGGCGCCCTGGTCTGCAAGTGCTTCGCCATCGACGCCGTGATGATCGAGGACGTGGTCAAGGCCAACAACCTCAATACCGTGGAAGAGGTCACCTTCTACACCAAGGCCGGCGGCGGCTGCGCAGCCTGCCACGAAGGCATCGAGGAAATCCTGGCCAAGGTCAAGGCCGAGCGCCCCGGCATGGGCGAGACCTCGCCTCCCGCCGTCTGCCCGGCAACGCCGGAAGCGCCCAAGCCGCCTACCAAGAAGCTTTCCATCGTCGAGAAGATCAAGCTCATCGAGGAAGTGCTCGAATCCGTGCGCCCCATGCTCCAGCGCGACCACGGCGACGTGGAACTGGCCGACGTCCAGGGCAAGAAGATCTACGTCCATCTCAAGGGCGCCTGCTCTGGCTGCATGATGGAAGCGGCCACCCTGGGCGGCATCCAGCAAAAGATGATCGAATCCCTCGGCGAATTGGTGCAAGTCCTGCCCGCCAGCCACATGCCGGTCGAAGCCTGACCCTTTCACGACAGCCAACGCCCCCAGCCCGACTGAACCCGAGGACCGTGCCATGGAACTGAAACCCATCTACCTGGACAACAACGCCACGACGCGGGTGTACCCCGCCGTGGTCGAAGCCATGCTGCCCTTCTTCACCGAGCACTTCGGCAATGCCTCGTCCATCCATGCCTTCGGCAGCGAAGTGGGCAAGGCCCTCAAGAAGGCGCGAGGCCAGGTTCAGGCGCTGCTCGGCGCCGAGCACGATTCGGAAATCATCTTCACCTCCTGCGGAACCGAATCCGACTCCACCGCCATCCTCTCCGCCTTGAAGGCCCAGCCTGAACGCAACACGGTCATCACCACCACGGTCGAGCACCCGGCCATCCTGACCCTGTGCGATTGGCTGGAGAAAGAGGGATACATCGTCCACAAGCTCAAGGTGGACAAGCGAGGCCGTCTGGACCTGGATGAGTACAAGTCGCTGCTCAGCGACCGGGTGGCCGTGGTTTCGGTCATGTGGGCCAATAACGAGACGGGGACGATCTTCCCGGTGGAGGAAATGGCCGCCCTGGCCGCCGAGAAGGGCATCATGTTCCACACCGACGCCGTCCAGGCCGTCGGCAAGATCCCCATCGACTTGAAGACCACCAAGATCGACATGCTCTCCCTTTCGGGCCACAAGCTCCACGCTCCCAAGGGGATCGGCGTCCTCTACCTACGCCGGGGATGCCGCTTCCGCCCGCTGCTGCGGGGCGGTCACCAGGAGCGGGGCCGGCGGGCCGGCACCGAGGCTTCCGCCTCCATCGTCGCCCTAGGCAAGGCCTGCGAAATGGCCCTGGCCAACATGCCCAAGGAAAATACCGAAGTCCGTCGCCTGCGGGACAAGCTGGAAGCGGGCATCCTCGGCCAGATCACCCACTGCTTCCCTACGGGCGACGTGGCCAATCGCCTGCCCAACACCTGCAACATCGCCTTCGAGTACATCGAGGGCGAGGCCATCCTGCTCTTGCTGAACAAACTGGGCATCGCGGCCAGTTCCGGCTCCGCCTGCACCTCCGGTTCCCTGGAGCCCTCCCACGTCATGCGCGCGATGGGCATCCCCTACACCGCGGCCCACGGCACCATCCGCTTCTCCCTTTCGGTCGACAACACCGAGGAAGAGATCGACCGGGTGATTGCCGCCGTACCGCCCATCATCGAACAACTGCGCAAGCTCTCTCCCTACTGGGGCGAAAAAGGCCCCTCGGCCAATCCCCAGGAAAGCTTCGCCCCCACCTACGCCTGAGTCGCCACCGTCTCTCTCTGCAGCAACGCTTCGCCCCGGGTCAAACCGGGGTTTTTTCGGGATCGTCTGGTCACCCGGGCGATCCGCCCGGGCCCAGATCGGAGACGTATGAATATGCGGTCTGGCAAAGGCAGCGCTTGAGGCGCGCGGCCAATTCAGTGCTTGAAGCGCAGCACGAGGCTCGCGGCACCGAGCGCCTTGCCGCCCTTGAGTGCCTCGAGCACTGCGGCCTTGTCCAACCCCGGTGGGAGCGCGCCAGCTTCCAGCGAAGTGGCGATGAGTGTGAACACGTAGTGCTGCGGCGCGTTGCCCCGCGGTGGGCAGGGGCCGAGGTAGGGCATTCCGAGAGAGTTCTTGCCGGCACTGAAGCCGATCGGTGCGGCAACGGCCGCCGCCTCGGGCAATCCGTTTGCCTCGGGTGCGATGCCGTAGGCGACCCAATGGTTCACGCCGAGACCGGCACGGCCGGCCTGGTCGTCCATCAGGATCACGAAGCTGCGCGTGGCCGCAGGCGCGCGCGCCCAGGCCAGCGCGGGAGAGAGGTTCTCGCCGACGCAGTTGGCGTTGTTCGGATTCTTGCCGGCGTAACGCGTTTCAAGCAGCGCGTTATCGGCACGGCCCGGCGACCACAGCGCGAAGCCGAAGCCCGGATCGCCGACCGGGGTAGCGCCGGGGGACATCGCGGCACAGCCCGCCAGCGCCAGTGCCGTGGCAGCCAGGACGCTGCCGCGCCGTCGACCGATTCGATTCATGAAGCTTCCTCAAGCTGAGGTCGAGCGCAGCCCAAGGGAGCGGAGCATGCGGACCCCGCAAACGGGACTAGTTGAACTGGTAGAACTGATCGTTCAGATACCTGAGGAGATTCTCTTTCTCGCTCGGGCTCAATTCTTTCCTGGTCTGGTGGCTGCACGCCTGAAGCTGCTCCTTGAGCCCGTCGAGCGAACCGACCCTACGGTTCTTGCGGACATAGACGCTCGTATCGTGGCACCCCGTGCAGTTCGCCGCGTGGACGCGCTGACCCGCTTGGCTATTACCGGGCAGGGCTGCGTATGCATTAGAGGCTGCCATGAAGAAAACCAGGCAGACGGTCTGATAGCGTCTCATTTTCGATTCCTCGGGAACTCACGCCTGAACAGCTTCCTAGGCTAACGCGCTCGGATGGGCACGGCAAGGCTGCCCTGCGGAACCGACCCAGCCTGATCGGTATGTTCAGCGCAACCCGAGGAATACAATGGGGGTTCCTGTCCCACTTTCATGCGCTGCCAAGGCGGAGATGAAACCATGACCTCGATCGATCGCGCTCGCCTGGACCGGGTCGTTCTCGAAGCCAGAAAGGCTCGCGACGAGCGCGAAAAGGGCTATCGGGAACGTGCCCTGAAACTGTATCCCTGGATTTGTGGTCGTTGTGGCCGAGAATTCACCCACGCCAATCTCCGCGAGTTGACCGTCCATCATCGCGACCACAATCACGACAACAATCCCTCGGATGGCAGCAACTGGGAACTGCTTTGTCTCTACTGCCATGACAACGAGCACCAGAAGCAGATCGAAGCCGCCCGGGGCTACACCGATACGACCCAGCCCGTCAGCCCTGCGACTCATTCTCCCTTTGCCAATCTCAAGGCATTGCTGAAGGACGGCAAGTAGCGCGGCCGAACGCGTCGCCGACTGTTTAGCGGGGATAACCGCATTAGCCCGGTCAGCCGCAACCGGGGAGCTATGTCCCGATGGCGGGCATCCGCTTCTCTCACGCCCGAGGACCGGCAAGCAATACCAGCCGCCCTGTACGCGGGTCCGCCAGGAAAAGGTCGATTCCTAGGTCTGGACACACCGGGGGTCTTTTCAGCGCGCGACCACGAGCTTGCGGAAGTGTCGCACGGGCGTGACCCGAACGACGCCCCGGCACCTGGAAATCAGGCGGTTGGGTTGAGCTGCTCGCGCAGACCTTCGACCACATCCAGAGCTCCCCGCACGCGGAAAAAAGCTCCTTCGTGATCGGCGCGCTCCTCCAGCACCTCGCAGCCGCCGTAGATTTCGCCCCGCAGCTGCTGGGCCGACCAGGGCAGGAAGAGTTCGGCCTCAACCAAGTCCTGGCGGAAGAAGGCGACGATGGTCTGGTGCAGTTGTGCGACGTCCCGGGAACGGCGGGCGCTCATGACGATGCAGCCGGGGTAGCGGACTTGCAAGGCCGCTTCCTGTTCGGCCTGGGCGTCGGCGTCGCCCACGTGGTCGATCTTGTTGAAGATGCGCAGCCGGGGAACGGTATCGGCGCCGATCTCCTCCAGCACCCGGTCGGTGACCTCCAGTTGGCGCTCGAATCCCGGATCGCTGGCGTCGATGACATGGAGCAGCAGGGAAGCATCCAAAGCCTCGTCCAGGGTCGATTTGAACGAGGCCACCAGTCCGTGGGGCAGGTTCTTGATGAACCCGACCGTGTCGCTCACCAGCACCCGCGGCACGCTATCCGGGTGGAGGGCCCGCACCGTGGTGTCCAGGGTGGCGAAGAGCTTGTTGGCCACCAGAACCTCGCTGCCGGTGAGAGCCCGCATCAAGGTCGATTTGCCGGCATTGGTGTAACCCACCAGGGCCACGCAGGCCAGCCCCTGGCGCTCCTGCCGCCGGGCGCGCTGGGTCTTGCGCTCGGCATCCAGCGCGACGATTTCCAGCTGCAGTTCGGCGATCCGGTCGCGAATCTTGCGCCGATCCAGTTCGGTGTGGGATTCGCCGGCTCCCCGGCCGCCGACGCCGCTGCGCTGGCGCCCTTGCGGCCCGGCCAACTTCGCCGCCTCCCGCAGGCGGGGTGCCAGGTAGCCCAGGCGGGCGATCTCCACCTGGGCGCGGGCAGCGCGGGAGCGGGCGTTGCGATGGAAAATCTCCAGGATGACCATGGTCCGGTCCATCACTTCGCCGCCGGTTTCCTTTTCCAGATTGCGCGCCTGGGAGGGCGAAATCTCGTGGTCCACCAAGACGACTTCGATGGGGCCGGGCAGGCGGCCGGCGGAGGGCTCCGTTTCTTCCCTTCCGGCGGGCTCGTCATCGACGAAGGCGCGGATCTCCTGCCGCTTGCCGACGCCGAGATAGGCCGTCGCATCGAAGCCGTTGCGCTTCTGGACAAAGGTGCGGACCACCGTGAAGCCCAGGGTCTTCGCCAGCTCGCGCAGCTCGGTGAGCGAAGCCGCGAACTCCACGTCGCTCACGCTCGGTAGCTGGACGGCCGCCGCAATGGCGTACCGGGGAGTTTCGTCCATGTCTCGTCGCATTTCGATCTCTTGCGGCGTGCGCCGCCGCGGCGTGGATTATTCGATGGGCGCGAACCCATAGTAGGACCCGTAGGCCGACGGGGCAGGCGCATAGGCCGCCACCTTGATCGCATCCGCCAGGGTCACCTGGTTGGTGAGGCCGTCGACCCCGCCTTCCTCGCCCAGCCAGCGTTCCTCGATCTCCCGCTCGCTCAGGCCGTGGAGATTGAGGTTTTTGTCGAAGCGCTCCGAGCGGTATTCGAAAGCCATGTCGTGGGCAATGAACAGCGTATGGGGACAGGCGGTGATGCGCGTCTCGTCCTGGGGATCGGCGCCCATCACCCGGGTACCGCAGAAGGGGCAATGCACCGGGGTGTAGTAGTAGGTCTTGAGTTCGGTGCGCTGGATGGGGTAGTTCATGATGTTCTCCTGATCCCTTGGAAACGGCCCGCCTGGATTGCTGCGGCGCGCTCGCCGTCACAGCCGCCCAGCGGCTGCACGCAGCCGGGAAGCGACGGGCCTATCCCGCGAGTGTTATCGCTGCGTTGTTTGATCGCGACGACGGTCGGAACACACACTCCGTCCCCTTCGCCGACAACCCGCTGTAGCCCTGACCGGCAACCACAAGGCGTTGCCGGAGGGCGGTATGGCAATGCCCGACGCTGCGCAAAGCGCTCACGCGTTGGCACCTTGTTGCTCTAAAACTTTGTTTCGTCCATGCTTGCCCGGCAATTCGCCAGGGCCGCGCCGGACTCCCCGGACGGCGATCGCAGGCAGAAGCCCATTGCTCCTGCCCGCCGGGCACAACAAAAATCAGGCGATCTGGATATTGTTCGCCTGCTTGCCCTTGGCGCCGTTGGCGATATCGAAGCTCACCCGCTGTCCTTCGGCCAACGTCTTGAACCCGTGAGACTGAATTGCGGAAAAGTGGGCGAAGAGATCTTCGCCGCCGCCGTCGGGCGTAATGAAACCAAAACCCTTCGCATCGTTAAACCACTTGACGCTACCTGTTGCCATATCTTGAATCTCCGAAAAATGACGGGGCAGAGAGCCCCTGGGTGGGGCGAGATCAAGAAGGCGAGGTGAAAATGGGGGAATGGCGCCGCAGAACTGCGAGTACTAAACCAACAAGACAACAACACTACCGGAAATCGCTGCGGTGCACAATACGCGCCCTTGGGCCGCATTGCAAACCATATTTTCCCAAACCTGCGGCAAGCCGATCGCGTTCACGGCGAAGGCTGGTCCCGTCGACGCGCTTGCCTCCGCTCCGGCGCGGGGGACTCCCATTGAATCCATGACCGGCTCGCTGACTGACTTGCAACCCTCCCGTTCCATGCAAGCGCACAAGAGCAGTCGGTGTAGAGCAGTGCCAAACAAAGGTGCCTGGACCTTTGTACTTTGAGCGGGCTACGACACCCTCGTCGCATTTGCGAGATTGGACACCCTCAGAACTCTGCCCATTCGCCATTGTCGCTCTTGCTCATCCGAGGCAGGGAAGCCGCCTTTGGTGTTCCTTTCATTACCGAGCGACCGGAAGCAAAGTTCTTCTGTGGCAGATGGCGCAAATGCGTGCTTTGCCCTTTCGGTAGCCGCTCCACATTCAACTTGAACAAGCCAACTGCCTGGACCAATCCAGTCGCCTGTTCTTCCAAGCTTTCCGCGGCGGCGGCAGCCTCTTCGACGAGCGCCGCATTCTGTTGAGTGACTTCGTCCATCTGGCCGATTGCCAAAGTCACCTGCTCGATCCCCGAAGCTTGTTCCCGGTTTGCGTGGCTGATGTCGCCAACGAGCAAAGTGACTTTCTGGAAGCTGGTGACGATTTCGTCCATTGCAATCCCTGCGTCATTGACCGCTTTGGTACCGGTCGCAACCTTCTCGACTGACTCCATAATGAGCGCCTTGATTTCCTTGGCGGCCATTGCACTCCGCTGAGCCAAATTGCGAACTTCGGTGGCCACGACAGCGAACCCGCGACCTTGTTCTCCTGCTCGCGCAGCCTCCACGGCGGCATTCAGCGCCAGAATATTGGTTTGAAAAGCAATGCCGTCGATGACTCCGGTAATGTCCGCAATTCGCTTTGAGCTGCCCTGAATAGCAGACATCGTCGCAACCACGTTCTTGACCATTTGGCTCCCGCGGGCAGTCAGTTCGTTGCTGTTTCGTGCCAGCTCTTCCGCCTGCCGAGCACTTTCCACATTCTGTCGGACCGTAGCGTTGATCTCTTCCATCGAACTTGCGGTTTCCTGCAGGCTCGATGCCTGTTCTTCGGTCCGGCTGGACAAATCCTGGTTGCCCGAAGCGATTTCCTTGGCTGCAGTATTGATGGCCTCCGAGGCGTCCTTGATGCGCCCGACGACCTCAACCAACCGGTCCACCGTCGCATTGGTATCGTTCTTTAGTTGACCGAAGATGCCTTCATAGTCTCGGTCGATGCGTCGCGTCAGATCACCCTGCGCGACGCGGGACAAGACTTCCGATGTCGCGATAAGGGACTGGTGCGTGGTATCGAGCAGGCCGTTGATGCGTTCAGACAAATTGTTGAAAAATCCGCTCTTTCCCACCATTGCGATGCGCTCCGACAAATTCCCGCGCTGTGCGCTTTCTACAATGCCGGAGACTTCCTGCTCGATAGCAATTTCTTCTGTCCGGTCCTGCCACTCTCCGACCGAACCCAAGCGCTCGCCGCTGGCCGACAGAACGGGGCTGGTCAGCACGCGATAAGTCCGGCCGCCGATGTCCATCTCGGTTTGCACAGTCGACGCTAGGCTGGCCAATCGCTGGAGTGCACCGGCGGGGTCGGCATAAAGGTTGCCGATGCTACTGCCAACAAAGGTTTCAACGCTGAAGTTGGCATTCTGGGATTGCAGTACCGGTTCGAGGCGCCGGAGGGTATCAAGCATCGATTTATTGGCATAGATCACGACGCCCTTGGGGTCGGCGATTCGAACCGGCGTACTGACGTAGTCCAGCGCGGACATGACGCGCGCCATCTCATCCGCTTTTCTCGCTGCGTCCGAATTTTCAAACCCGAGCCGATTCTGCATGGTTTCGAGGCCTTGCATGACTTGGCCTATTTCGTCATAGCGGGCGGTATCCAGGCGATTATCGTAACGACCTGCCGAGAGTGCCCAAAAGGCAGGCAAAACCTGATCGTGAAGCGGGCGATAGACCAAACGGCGAATCAGCCAGACAATAATGCCCACAAGTAGCAGGCCGACAATCAGCGATACGCCTATCAGCAAGTGCTTCAGCCCATTGGCCAGGGCATCGAACTCGTCCAGATAGGTGCCGCCGGCGATCAACCAGCCCCAATCCTCGAAGGTTTCGAATACGGCAAATTTTTGCCGGGCGGATTCAGCTGCGGAATTGGTCCACGGATATGCGATTTCTCCGTGTTTCTTCTCGATCATCTCCCTGATGAATTCGCGCCCGGACGGATCCTTAGCCCCGATGATGACTTGCCCTTCCTTGGCCGGATGGATAAGCGCCATCCCCTGATCTTTGCCAGGTTTCGCGTCGAGTGCGAAAAAGTAGCCGCTGTCACCGACTCTCACATTCTTGATCTGGCGCTTCAGGGCATCGAGTTCGGCGCTGATATCGAGTCCGACAAATAAAATGCCGATCACGGTTCCTGCTGGATCTTTGATCGGACGATAGGACGTGTAGTAATCCTTCCCAAAAAGCTTGGCGTTGCCGACAAATGCTTCGCCGGCCATGATTCTGGCGTAGGCCGGATGTTCCCTACCCAAAAGCGTGCCAACCGCGCGCTCTCCGCTTTCTTTCTTCAAGGAAGTCGAAATCCGGAGAAAGTCATCTCCCTTTCGGGCAAAGACAGTCGCCACGGCTTTGGCCGCCGCGGAGAAGCGATCAACTTCGTCGAAGCGGCCATTCAACAGAACAGCGCCCTGTTTGAGCATGGGCTCCCCGTCCCGTGTCTCCAGAGAGATCGTTCCCGGAAAATAGCTGGCCAGCAGATCAGTGAGGCGAATCGCCTCGCTCTTGAGCGCGCCCGCCCGAACTTCGACCATGCCCCGAATCAGGGCCAGATTCTGGCGCAGGTCAGCCACGCCCCGCTCCTGCAGCTTCACTGCCATGCGCGATCCGAGAATCTCGGAACTCGCACCCATCACCAGGATCGCGGCTATGGCACAGCCGATCCCCAACTTGGCGGTCAGCGAGAGCTGCGTAAGCCGACGGGCTAGCCGTGCCAGCCACGAAGTCGAAAGCACACTCCCGTCAATAATGGCCTTTCCCCTGGCCCGGCCTTCGCGAAACTCTCGATACGCCTTTTCACAGGCGTCGACCCTGTCTCTGGCCGGCTTGCGGCGCACCGACATGTAGCCCACGACTTGCCGATTTTCCCAAATGGGCGCTGCGTGGGCCTCCACCCAGTAGTAGTCGCCATTCTTGCAGCGATTCTTGACATAACCCACCCAGGGTCGGCCAGCGTTGAGGGAGTTCCATAAGTCCTCGAAAGCTTCGGGCGGCATATCCGGATGGCGAACCAGGTTATGGGGTTCACCAAGCAGTTCGCCTTCGTCAAACCCGCTTATTTCGATGAAGTCCGTGTTGACGTAGGTAATGCGGCCCTTCAGATCGGTTTTCGAGACGATCAGGTGGTCATCTCGGAGAATCACTTCGTGGCCGGTAACCGGGAGGTTATTTCTCATTGCTGCGCCTTCGGATGAGCAGGGTGAATTTGAGCGGACAACTGGATTTCGCCCCCGAACCGCGGCATCTCGGAAGCCAGCTTACGAAATTCACCAAACGCTTCGATTAGCCGTTGAACCGAATCAAGCGACAGGTCCAACAAATGCCGACTGGCTCCGATGCCCGGTCCGTAAACAAATCGATCTGCATCGATCATCATCTGACACATCCGAGCATTCGGGCCAAAACGTGATGTCCGAATTGCGTCTTGCATGAGTTTCTCCCTCTCTTGAGAGAACTGTCCAGGGTCTTCGCGCACCAAGCGTGCCAGGATTTGAAAATCCAGATCCGAAGGCATTTTGTCAGCTTTCAAATTGATTTGAATATCGGGCCATTGAATTCGGCATGGACTATTTGGAAGATTTAAGCGCTACCACACAATTACGGATTCATACAGTTACACGTGGGGAGATAGCCAGTATCCGATGCGCGACTCAATTATCGCAGCTGCCTAAAATTGAGGCTGCAGTCCAACGTTCGCATTCGACCCACCTAAACGATCCTGCTAAGCCTTTGCTCGATTGACTACATACGGCCGATAGCGCATGTCTGAGACGAAGATGTGCTGCATCAGCCAGTTAAGCACAAAATGGTGGGCACCGACCGGATCGAGCTGACCTGTGTTCGCCTGCTCTACGAGGGCGTTGATTTTCGCCACGTAGCTGAGGTGCTCGGCTTCCTGACCCCGGAGCCCCGGGTAGCCATACGTGCGAAGCAATTCTTCCTCGGCAGCGAAGTGCGCCTGGGCGTACTGACTCAACTCCTGGAGGAGGCCGTGAAACGCTGGGTCGGGTGCGGCGCCATTCCCATCGGCAATGTCCGCCAGACGGTTGCAGAGGTCGAGAAGCTTCTGGTGGTGGCAGTCCATGACCGCATGCCCGACGCTGAAGCTCGCATCCCAGTATGTCCGCGTCAGGTCGGACGGGACAGGCTCGCGTTCCCGGGCCAGCCACTTAAGTAGCGCGGCATAGAGCATGTCGGGCTCGATCGGCTTGACGAGGAAGTCGTTCATGCCCACCGCCAGGCAGCGTTGCCGGTCCTCGACGAAAGCATTGGCGGTCATCGCCAGGATGGGAATGTTTTTCCCCCGAGCCACCTGCCGGATGCGCTGCGTCGCCTCCAGCCCGTTCATGACCGGCATCTGCATGTCCATCAGCACCAGCCCATAATCCCGTTCCAGGACCTGGTGCAGAGCCTCGGCACCATCGACGGCGAGATCGACGACGATGCCGGCGGCTTCTAGGAGTTCCCGGGCGACTTCGCCATTGATGTGTTCATCCTCGACCAGCAACACCCGGGTTCCGGCAAAACGCTCCCGGAGCCAGGATTCGACCGAGTCGTCTGATGGCGTTGCCGCGATCTCGGCGCCCGGAGCGCCTTTCTTGAGCCTCGCCGTGAACCAGAAGGTGCTGCCTTGCCCAAAGTAGCTTTCGGCCCCGGCGTCCCCGTCCATCTGCTGGGCGATCTTCCGCGTGATGGCAAGGCCCAGCCCGGTCCCGCCATAGCGGCGGGTCAACGAGTTATCCGCCTGCTCGAACGCGGTGAACAAGCGGGCCAAGGCCTCCGCTTCGATGCCGACACCGGTGTCGTCGACTTCAAAGCGGATCAGGGCGCTTTCGGCCGATTCCTCGGCGACCCCGACCTTCAGGGTGACCTGACCCTTGTCGGTGAACTTGACCGCGTTCATCGCGTAATTGAGGAATCCCTGCTGCAGGCGGGCCCCATCGCCCAGGAGCACGACATCGGGAATCGCAATCCGGGTGACGAGTTGGAGACCCTTGTCCTCGGCCTTACCTTTGACCATCGACACAACGTTCTCCACCAGGGCTTCGAGATGAACGGGAGCCTCGTCGAGACTGAACTTGCCGGCCTCGATCTTGGAGAGCTCGAGGATGCTGTCGATGACTTCGAGCAGGTGGGCGCTGGCAGTGGAAATCCGGTCCAGTCGCTCCTCCTGCTGGGGAGACACCCCTGATCGGCGAATCAGATACGCCATCCCGGTAATGGCATTGAGCGGCGTGCGAATCTCGTGGGACATGTTTGCCAGGAACGCGCTCTTCGCAATGTTGGCGGCTTCGGCAGCATCCTTGGCCCGGCGTAACTCGATTGTGCGTAGGAGGACCGTTTCCTCAAGGAGATCGCGATGGCGTTCAGCCTGTCTGCGAAGCGATTCCCGGTCGAGAATATTTCGGATGCGCAGTTTGGCGATGGGAATATTGATGGGCTTCGAAAGGTAGTCGACAGCACCCAACTCCAGTCCGGACGTCTCGGCTTCACTCTCGCCAGCCGCCGAGACGAAAATGACTGGAATCTTGGCAAGCTGGACGTCGGCACACATGCGCCGGCACACTTCATATCCATCCATTTCCGGCATCATGACATCGATCAAGACCAGATCTGGTGGATTTTTCCCCGCCAGCGCGAGTCCCTGAGCTCCGGAAGTCGCAATCTGGAGATCGTATTCGGTCCCAAGGGCCGCGCCCAGACTCCGGAGATTTGCCGGCGTGTCGTCTATGGCAAGAATTCGGGCCTTGGCGCTCACGTCTGCTTCGTTTGCCAGCCGTACTCAGCAGCCAGATCATGGAGCTTGGTCAGGACGACATCGAAGCGCATGGCGTTCATGTCAACTTCCATCGCCGTCAGTTTCAATTCGACGATGGTTCCGGTACCCATGTCCAGGAGCTCGTGAAAAACTTCGAAAGCGTTGAACTTGTTATCGGCAAGTAGAGGAATAAGTCTCTGCAGGGCATCAATGAATTTTTCGGTATCCAGGGTCTTCTCGACCACTCCAAGGTATCCCGGCTGACGAACTTGAGTCTGACCTCCTGCTTGGGGCAAGTATTTCGCCAGGCAGTCGCGGAAAGCACCAATGTCAATTGGTTTGGCCAGGAAGTCATCCATACCGATCGAGAGGCAAAGCTTCCGTTCTTCTTCGGAGGCGTGTGCGGTCAGTGCGATGATTGGACAACGTTGCTTGCCAGCCGCTGATTCTGCTGCTCGAATCCGTTTGGTTGCTTCATAGCCGTCCATGACAGGCATCTGCAAGTCCATCAGAACAAGGTCAAAATCCTCGCTTTCCGTGGCGGAGACGGCCTGTCGCCCGTCTTCCTTCATCGTGCAGGTGAACCCCAGTTTCCGAAGGTGGACAGCGATGACCTTCTGATTGCTTGGATTATCCTCAACAACCATTATCTTGCAGGATAACGTCGTGGGCCCATGCTCGCTGATGTCGGGTTCGGTACGATCGGCCTGTCGACTCTCTTGATCCCTAGAGATCAATTCAACCTGGGCGGTGAACCAGAACCGGCTACCTTTACCGGGTTCGCTTTCGACGCCCACTTCGCCCTTCATGAGCATTGCCAGGTTGGCTACGATCGACAGTCCCAAGCCGGAACCACCAAACCTCCGGGTAATGGAGCTATCTGCCTGGTTGAACGGGGAAAACAGTCGCGCCTGCTGATGCGGATCGATCCCTATGCCGGAGTCACTGACCGAAAATTCCAGGGTGCACCGCTCGTCGTCCTGTTGCATGGCCTTGATCTCGATCAAGAGGCCGCCCTGCTCGGTGAATTTGATCGCATTCCCGACGAGGTTTGAGAGCATCTGGTGTAGCCGATGAGCATCCCCTTTGAAACGCTGGCCTTCTTCGCCGAGCCAGCACCCGTCGATGCTCAGTCCTTTTGCCCGGGCTGCACTGTCGTAGAGGGCCACAACATCCTGCACGAGCTGAGCCGGCCCGAATACCTGGCTTTCCAATTCCAGTTTGCCCGACTCGACCCTGGACAGGTCGAGGACATCGTTGAGTAGTGTCAGCAGCGTTTGACCGGAATTCATGATCGTGCGGGCATAGTCGCGCCGGTCGAAGTCGGTTATCGCCGGCATGAGGAGCACTTGCGCCATACCCAAAATGCCGTTCAGCGGCGTGCGAATCTCGTGGCTCATCGTCGCCAGGAATCGGCTCTTGGCAGTACTTGCGGATTCAGCAGCTTCCTTGGCCGCCTTGAGGTGACGCTCGCTCTCCCGCAACTCCTTCTCGGCAATCTCCCGTTGCAAGAGGTTTCGACGCAATGTGGCTACCCCGAATGCAAGCAAAATAATGCTGCCAGTAGAAACGCCAATAATCAGTACAGCCGCCCTTCGCCATCCGCTGAGAAAGACTTCGTTGGTGATGATGGTATTCACGACAAGCGGGTAATGATCGGTCTGACGGACTGCAACCAAGCGGTCTTCATTCTCACCCGTTGAAAAACGCGGCCCGCTGGTCAGCACCACATCGTGCTTCAGTTTTCTGACTTCGATGACCTCGTAAGTTCCCCCAACCCGATTCACCTTGCCAACCGCCGACTCGACATGCGGACTACGGGCGAGCAATGTCAAATCTTTGCGGTAAAGCGAAATTGACGCGCCTAAACCCAGGTTCTCAACCACGCGATTGAAGAATTCGGTAAACGCGATGACCGAGAGACCCACATGGACAATACCAATGAAGTTGCCTTCGGCATCGTTGATGCGGCGACTGAGATAGAAAGTCCACTGGCCGGTCCCTTTATTGCGGACCGATTTGCTGATGAAATCGCCGGCATTGGGATTGCCGCGCTGCTCCTGGAAATAATCGCGGTCCGCCAGATTGATGGGAGGCGCAGGAAAAGAACGCGTGAAATTGACGACATCGCCGTTTGCTGCGACAACTGCCGCGACGTCAATCTGAGGCATTCCCTGGACGAAAC
>SSTA01000098.1 GCA_009469685.1 Azonexaceae bacterium
ACCCGCAAGGTTGCCCACCATGAAGACGCCGGAATCGACGTCATCCCCGCCCGGCCCGCTCCGATCACGGACCAGGGCCCCGCTTCCGCCCAACCCCCTGCGGCCGTGCCTCAAGCACCTGTCTGTCACGATTGCGGTACGGTCGAGGCGGTCCGCGAAATCGAAACCAAGGGCGAAGGGACCGGTCTGGGCGCCATCGCCGGAGGTGTGATCGGCGGCCTCCTGGGCAATCAGGTCGGCGGCGGCCGCGGACGCAGTCTGGCCACTGTTGCCGGCGCTGTCGGCGGAGCCTACGCCGGACACCAGGTCGAGAAAAACGTACGCGGCGAAAAGCAGCTCGAGGTCACGGTCCGCTTCGACGACGGGAGCGTGCGTCGCTACACCCAGACCGGCACGTGGCACAACGGCGACCGGGTTCGCCTCAACAACGGCGCTATCGTCGCACTCTGAAACCCCCTCCGGGGCCGCTTCGGTCGCGGCCCCTCCGTTGGAACCCGGTTCCCCCGTTTCACGCTTCCGGGTTCTTCGCCCCGGCCCACCCGCCGGGGCGTTTTTTTGCATCGGCTGTTAAACTCACCACCTTTGCAAAAATGACGAGGGAGACACCATGAAACTCGAAACCCTGGCCGTCCATGGCGGCTATGCGCCCGACCCCACCACCAAGGCCGTGGCGGTACCCATCTACCAGACCACTTCCTACGCCTTCGACAGTACCCAGCACGGGGCCGACCTCTTCGATCTGAAGGTCCAGGGCAATATCTATACCCGCATCATGAATCCCACCCAGGACGTGCTGGAAAAGCGCATTGCCGCGCTGGAAGGCGGCATCGCCGGACTGGCATTGGCCTCGGGCCAGGCGGCCATCACCTACACCATCCTGACCATCGCCGAGGCCGGCGACAACATCGTTTCCGCCTCGACGCTCTACGGGGGCACCTACAACCTTTTTGCCCACACTTTTCCCCAATACGGCATCGACGTGCGCTTCGCCGACTACCGGAATCCAGGAGCTTTCGAAGGCCTGATCGACGGCAGAACCAAGGCCATCTACTGCGAGTCGGTGGGCAATCCCCTGGGTAATATCACCGATTTCGAAAAGCTTGCCGAAATCGCCCATCGCCACGGCGTGCCGCTCATTGTCGACAATACCGTTCCCTCTCCCTACCTGTGCCGCCCGATCGAGCATGGCGCCGACATCGTGGTCCATTCGCTCACCAAATACATCGGTGGCCATGGCAATTCCATCGGCGGCCTCATCGTCGATAGCGGCAAATTCCCCTGGGCGGACCACAAACAAAAATTCAAGCGTTTGAATGAGCCCGACGTTTCGTACCACGGCGTGGTCTACACCGAAGCCCTGGGTCCGGCAGCCTTTATCGGACGTGCCCGGGTCGTCCCGCTGCGCAACATGGGTGCCGCGATCAGCCCCTTCAATGCCTTCCTCATCCTGCAAGGCACCGAAACCCTGGCGCTTCGGATGGACCGCATCTGCGATAACAGCCTCGCCGTCGCCCGCTTTCTCCAAAGCCACGCAAAAGTCGGCTGGGTCAATTACGCCGGACTGCCGGACCACAAGGATCATGGCCTTGCCCAGAAGTACATGGCCGGCAAGGCTTCCGGAATCCTCACTTTCGGCGTCCAGGGTGGCCGCGATGGCGGCGGCCGTTTTCAGGACGCCCTGCAACTGGTGACGCGGCTGGTCAATATCGGCGATTGCAAGTCCCTCGCCTGCCACCCGGCGTCGACGACCCATCGCCAACTCTCACCGGAAGAGCTCGCCAAGGCAGGCGTCTCGGAAGACATGATTCGCCTATCGGTCGGAATTGAGCATATCGACGATATCCTCGCCGACCTCGACCAGGCGCTTCAGCAAGCTTGACGGGCTTTTGGCCAGCAACTGAAGCGAACGCCGATTGCCCCTCGACGACTCGGAAGGCGAGCGCGGGGGGCCTCGCGGCATGCCTTTGCCTGCACGCTTGATCTTGCGGGCGGGCGCTCAGTTCATATTGCCGTAATACTGAACAGGCAATATTTCACTGTCGGATAAATTTACACTCGCCCACCAAAAGGCGCTCCACCACTTTGATTTCTCAGCCAAAACTCTCCATGCATGGAACTTGCTTTGATCGCCGTCCACGCCCTGCCGCCAGCATTGCGGCGCCACCGGGTCCCGGGCGCACTTAAGGGTCGTACCATGCCGTTGTTCATTTCATGTACGCACGCATCATAGATTGCCGGAATCACTCGGCCATTGCGGCCGAAAAAGCACCTTCGCACGGCAGCGTGAAAATCAGTCGCCTTCCTTCGATCAGTCCTGTGCTGTACAGCTTGATCGAGAACGGTCACACCTATACCTTCGCCATGGCCCGCACTCCCCACCAAGTCCATGGTGCGCACCGGCTGCAGACCGATATGTACGCCTGGCGCGGTTACCGGGGAAGCGTTTCCCCTTCCCGTTGCCCGCGGATTGGCGGCCCCAGCTGTAGCGAAATCACCTTGGTGGCTGCCCTCGAAGACCGGATCGTCGGGACGCTCACCGTGGCGCCGGACTGCCGCGAGGGAATGAACGCCGACGAACTGTTCCAGGAGTACATCGACGGATTTCGGGCCAACAACCGTCAGCTCTGCGAACTCACACGTCTCGCGGTGGACAACGCCCACAAGTCGTCTCGCCTCCTGGCCACACTGTTCCATCTCGCCTATTTGTACGCCCATCGCGTGCGCGGCTGCTCGGATCTCATCATCGAGGTCAACCCCCGCCATATGGCGTTCTATGGGCATTCGCTGGGCTTTCGCGATCGGGGGGACACCCGTCTGTGCCCCCGGGTGAACGCACCGGCAAAGCTGATGCATCTGGAATGCGACATGGCGGCGCGTCTCATTCGCATGTGCGCCGGCAATCCCATCCATCGCTCGGAGCGCTTCTCCTTCTACCGGCATTTCCTGACCGGGGCCGAGGGAACCGTGGCGTTGAACAACCTCCGTCGGCTGGCGAGCCACGGTTTCTCGCCGCAGGATTGCGTCACCGGCTGTCCGGCGCCGAGCCATCCGACTCCGGCAGTGGCGGCTGTGGCCGGCTCATGACGTAGAACACTCCGGCACAGCACAGGAGAAACGCAATACCGGCGAGAGCGCTCGGAGTCCAGGAATCGGCGACCCCACGAGCCTTGATTAGCCAGAGGAACAGCCCGACGACCGGCAGGGTCAGCAGGGCACAGAATATGGCGCTTGCCAAGGCGATCTTTTGGCCGATGTGGCGTTTCATGGTATTTCCTGCACTTGAAGCCATATTGAACGGGACTCCGTCACGTCGGCGGTGGATAGTTCAAGGTTGCCACGCGATTGGGCAGCCCGCTCGCGGCCGCCGCCGCCGAGTTCGATCCATTCTCCCAGCCGCCCGCTGACCGTCGTGGCGAGACGCTGGGTAGCAGCGCTCCCACGCGGACCCGGCGTGTCGGCATGCTGGCTGATCTCAAGCGTCACTCGGTCGCCGGAGAGCCGCGGCAGGGCATAAAACCCCTGCCCGATGTCCCGATAGACGACCGTTTCGCTGATCACGGCTCCCCCCGGACCCACTTGAATCTGGCGCAAAGGCACGGGAAGCGAGCGGCCGATTTGGATGTAAGCCTCAGCTCCCTCCAGGGTCTGCACCCTCTGGCCGCCCGTATCCCGGCTCGCGGAACGCGTATCCCAGACCCTTGCGCTCCCTTCGACCCGCCGTGTGCTTCCCAGGGTCACCTGGCCACCTGCCGCTCCGCCACGGCTTTCGGCTTCGACCTGACGACTCTGGCTTACCCAGATAACCAGACGGCGGGCAGGCGTATCGATGGCCGCCAATGCCCGCTTGATCTCTTCCCGATTGCCGGGACTGGCGCGCAGAAAGAGTTGATTGTTCATGCCGGTGAGCGAACCTCCAGGCTCGACCAGCGGCCGCAGAACAGGAAGCACCTTATCTGCGCTCTGGCTGCGCAGGGGAATGACTTCTAATTGCTGCTGGGCCCAGGCTCCGGCGATCCAGAGCAGGCATATCGAAAGCAGCAGGGGCGCCATGGCAGGCCCTTTCCCGCGTCACGCGGCGTTGTGAGGAAGGGCGAGGTATTCGCGGGAATTCATTTCGGTCAGGCGACTGACCGTCCGGGCAAACTCGCCAGCCTGGGTCCCCTCAGTATAGAGCGCATCGGCGGGCACATCGGCGGTGGCAATCAGCTTGACCTTGTGATCGTAGAAGACATCCACCAGCCACGTGAAACGGCGAGCTTCGGAAGCCTGGTGGACGGTCAGCTTTGGAATTCCGGACAGGAGAACGGTATGGTGGCTGCGGGCAATTTCCAGATAGTCGTTCTGGGATCTGGGCCCACCGCAGAGGGTCTTGAAATCGAACCAGATGACTCCATTGGCGCGGCGCAAGGTGTCGATATCGCGACCGAGCACTGCGATCCGGCCGCCCTTCTTGCCCTCGCCCCCCGCCACCAGACGGAAGAAGTCGAGCATTTTGGCTTCCGCCTGGGCGTCGGCCGGATGATGGTAAATGGCGACCTGCTCCAGGGATCGCAATCGATAGTCGACTCCTGCATCGACTTCGATAATTTCCAGATGGTCTCTGAGGAGCGCAATGGTGGGCAGGAAATTCTCCCGCTGCAGGCCATTGGGGTATAGCCCGTCCGGAGGGTAATTCGAGGTCATGACCAGGATCACGCCACACTCGAATAGACCATCGAGCAGACGCCCCAAGATCATCGCATCGGCAATGTCCGAGACGTGGAATTCGTCGAAGCACAAGAGGCGCACGTCACGGCCGATCTTCGCCGCCACCTTCATCATGGGGTCGGCTTCTCCCTTGCAGGCTTCCAACTCTCGATGGATTTGCTGCATGAAGGCATGGAAATGGATGCGTTTCTTGCGCCGGTAAGGCACCGCGTTGAAGAAGCAGTCCATGAGAAAACTCTTGCCGCGACCGACACCGCCCCAGAAATAGATGCCTCGCGGAGGCCTGGGCGGCGCCAGGAGACGCTTGAACGTGCTGCCGCGGGCGACCTTGAAGTCCAGAAGTTCGGTATAGAGCCGTTGCAGCGAATCCGCCGCCGCTTTTTGGGCAGTATCGGCCGCGTACCCGAGTCGCTCCAGGAGCCCAAAATAGGCGTCGAGCATGCCGGTGGGGGAGACGTTGAGTTTTCGGTGGGACATGACTTGATTGCTGGGGCGAGATTGCCATTCTGCCAAAGATAGCCACCGTTTCGACAGACTTGGCGGAATGAAAAGGGCGGGGGCGTCGCCGCCACCCGCCCTGCTTTCCAGGCCGCCGGGTCTCAGAAGTGAAGCGACCGCTTGTCGCAGGCCAACGCCGCTTCGTGCATTACTTCGGACAAGGTCGGATGGGCGTGGCAAATACGACCCAAATCCTCCGACGCGCCGGCAAATTCCATAGCCACCACCGCTTCCGCAATGAGTTCGGACGCATTGACGCCGATGATGTGAACGCCCAGGATACGATCGGTCTTGGCGCAGGCGAGGACCTTGACGAACCCTGACGCGTCGCCGTGACCCAGGGCGCGTCCATTGGCCAGGAACGGCACCTTCCCAGGCTTGTAGGCGATGCCGTCAGCCTTCAATTGTTGCTCGGTCTTGCCCACCCAGGCAATTTCCGGATGGGTGTAGATGACACCGGGGACGGTCTCCAGATTGCAGTGGCCGGCCTGGCCGGCGATCAGTTCGGCGACCATGACGCCTTCTTCGGAAGCCTTGTGGGCCAGCATGGGACCGCGCACCACATCCCCCACCGCCCAGACATTGGGCAGATTGGTCTTGCAGTGGCCGTCCACTTCGACCTGACCGCGCTCGTTGAGCTTGAGGCCCACCGCGTCACCATTGAGTCCGTCGGTATTGGGAATTCGCCCGACGGAAACGATCAGCTTGTCGCATTCCAGCTTCTGGGCACCATCCTTCCCGTCGTATTCGAGGGTGACGCCCTTCTTGCCGACGGTAACCTTGTTGATCTTGACGCCGACATTGATCTTGAGGCCCTGCTTGGTGAACAGCTTCAAGGCTTCCTTGGCCACGTCCTGATCGGCGAAAGCCATGAAATCGGGAAGCGCTTCCAGAACGGTGACTTCGGCTCCTAGCCGGCGCCAGACGGATCCGAGCTCGAGGCCGATGACGCCAGCGCCGATGACCCCCAGACGCTTGGGCACTGCCGTGAAATCCAGTGCCCCCTCGTTGTCGCAGATGACCTTGTTATCCACCGGAATGCCAGGCAGATGACGCGGCTTGGACCCGGTGGCGACGATGACGTGCTTGGCCAGCACTTCTTCCGCACCGACCTTGACCTTGTAAAGCTCGCCTTCCTTGCCGACAAAGCTGCCGTGGCCATTGAGGGCGGTGACCTTGTTCTTCTTGAACAGGCCGCGAATGCCCCCGGTCAGTTGATTGACGATGGTATTCTTGCGACCGACCATGGTCGGCACGTCGATGGCGACACCCTTGGCGCTGATGCCATGGACGGCAAAGGAATGATGCGCTTCCTCGTACAGTTCGGACGAGCGCAGCAGGGCCTTGGACGGAACGCAACCGACGTTCAGGCAGGTCCCGCCCAGGCGGGGCTCGCCCTTGGGATCGGCATAGGGATTGGATTCGCAGCAAGCGGTGGACAGGCCGAGCTGAGCCGCGCGAATCGCGGCCACGTAACCGCCGGGTCCACCGCCGATGACGAGGACGTCGAATTGTTTGGACATTGTCTTCTCCTCAGTGAAGGGTGAAACGTGGAGGGCGAAGCGTCGGAACAGGCGACCTTCGTCCTTCCACTACATTTCACAAATCGCGTTTCACCGCATCAAACGCCCAGCAGCAGCCGGGTCGGATCTTCCAGGGCTTCCTTCATGGTCACCAGACCGAGCACGGCTTCGCGGCCGTCGATGATGCGGTGATCGTAGGACATGGCGAGATAGTTGATCGGACGCACCACCACTTGGCCGTTTTCGACCACGGCACGATCCTTGGTGGCATGAATGCCGAGGATGGCCGACTGGGGCGGGTTGATGATCGGGGTCGACAGCATGGAACCGAATACGCCACCGTTGGAGATGGAGAAAGTGCCGCCGGTCAGTTCCTCGATGGACAGCTTGCCATCCTTGGCCTTGTTGCCGAACTCGGCGATCTTCTTCTCCACCTCGGCAACGGTCATCTGGTCCGCGTTGCGCAGGATGGGAACGACCAGACCGCGCGGCGACCCGACGGCAATGCCGATGTCGATGAAGCCATGGTAGACGATGTCGTTGCCGTCCACCGACGCGTTGAGGATGGGGAACTTTTGCAGCGCCGCACAGGCCGCCTTGACGAAGAAGCCCATGAACCCCAGGCGCACGCCGTGGGTCTTTTCGAACTTTTCGGCATATTGCTTGCGGAGCGCCATGATCGGTCCCATGTTCACCTCGTTGAAGGTGGTCAGGATGGCGTTGGTGGATTGAGACTGGACCAGACGCTCGGCAATCCGGGAACGCAGCCGGGACATGGGAACCCGCTGCTCGGTCCGCGAAGCCTGGACGTCCACACCGGTGGCCGGAGTCGGTAGGGCAGCCGCAACGGCGGCGGGCGCAGCGACCGGGCCAGCTGCCGGTGCGGCCGGCTTCTGGGCACCAACGGCGTCTTCCTTGGTGACGCGGCCCCCGCGGCCGGTGCCGGCCACGTCAGCTGCAGCAATGCCTTTTTCGTCGAGAATCTTGCGGGCTGCCGGGCTCGCCGTACCGGCGGGCGCCGCAGCAGCCGGCGCCGGCGCGGCGGCGGGAGCTGCGGCCTTGGGGGCCTCGGCCTTGGCCGCAGGAGCGGCCGCGCCGGCCTTGGCCTCGGTGTCGATCTTGGCGATGATTTCGCCGGAGGTGACGGTCTCCCCGTCCCCCTTGACGATCTCGACCAGGACGCCGGCATCGGGCGCCGGAACTTCGAGAACGACCTTGTCGGTTTCGATGTCGATGACGATCTCGTCGCGGGCGACGGCTTCGCCGATTTTCTTCTTCCAGGACGCCAGCGTGCCTTCGGCAACGGACTCGGAGAGCTGGGGAACTTTGACTTCGATAATGCTCATGATGGCTCCACTCTTGCAGTTTTATCAGTACTCGATCTTGCCCAAAGCGGACTCGACCAGAGCTTTTTGTTGCTGGCTGTGCTTGGCCAGGTACCCCACTGCCGGCGAAGACGATGCCGGA
Organism: Azonexaceae bacterium; assembly: GCA_009469685.1. The sequence continues at coordinate 8,196 of SSTA01000098.1, forward strand.
CGGGACACCAACAGAAGCTTCTGCTTGCTCCCCAGTTGGGTATCCAGATGGTGGCGGGAGGCGAACCAGTACCAGGCACCCTGGTTGCGGGGCTCCTCCTGACACCACACGATTTCGGTCGCCTTGGGATACTTGGCCAGTTCCTTGGCCACGGACTCCTGCGGGAAGGGATAGAGCTGCTCCAGGCGCACGATGGCAACACTGTTGAGCTTCTTCTCGCGGCGGGCTGCCAGCAGATCGTAATAGACCTTGCCCGAGCAGAAGACCACCCGGGTCACTTTCTTGGCGTCAAGCTTGTCCACCTCGCCGATCACCCGCTGGAATTCGCCATTGGCGAGATCTTCCAGAGGAGAGCAGGCATCCTTGTGGCGCAGGAGTGACTTGGGCGACATGACGATGAGCGGCTTGCGCTGCATGCGCACCGCCTGACGGCGCAGCATGTGGAAGACCTGGGCCGCAGTCGTGGGAACGCAGACTTCCATGTTGAGCTCGGCGCACGCCTGCATGTAGCGCTCCAGGCGGGCCGACGAGTGCTCCGGCCCCTGCCCCTCGTAACCGTGGGGCAGCAGCATGACCAGGCCGCAGGCCCGGCCCCACTTGGCTTCCCCAGAGGAAATGAACTGATCGAAGACGACCTGGGCGCCGTTGGCAAAATCGCCGAACTGGGCTTCCCAGATCACCAGTTCGTAGGGATTGGCGGAAGCGTAACCGTAGTCGAAAGCCAGCACGGCTTCCTCGGAAAGGACCGAGTCAAAGCACTGGAATCCGGCCTGTTTGGGCTGGAGGTGCTGAAGCGTGTAGTAGGTACCTTCGTTCCAGTTTTCCCGATTTTGATCGTGGAACGCCGCATGCCGGTGGAAGAAGGTGCCACGACCGACGTCCTCGCCGGAGATGCGAACGCCATAGCCCGACACGAGGAGGGACGCATAGGCCAAGTTCTCGGCCATCCCCCAATCCACGGGCAGCTTGCCATCGCCCATGGCGGCCCGGTCCTCGACGATCTTCTTGACCCGGGAGTGGAGCGTGAACCCGGGGGGCAAAGTGGTCAGCCGCTGGGCCAGACGTTGCAGGTCCTTGACCGGAACCCGGGTGTCGCAGGTCTCGATGTAGCCCTTGGTCAGGTAGGGTGTCCAATCGATGGTGTTCGGATGCTTGTACCCCGCCAGGACCGGGTTATAGAGCAGTTCGCCCTTGTCCAGGTGATCGCGGTATTGGGCGATCATCTGATCGGGACCGTCGGTCGGCAGGACGCCCTCGGCAATCAGCTTGTCGCCGTAGAGCTTGCGGGTGCCCGGATGCTGAGCGATCTTCTTGTACATCAAGGGCTGGGTGACCATCGGCTCGTCCTGCTCGTTGTGGCCGAGCTTGCGGAAGCAGACGATATCCACGACCACGCACTTGTGGAACTGCTGACGGAACTCCATGGCCACCTGGGTGGCGAGGGCAACCGCCTCCGGATCGTCGCCATTGACGTGGAAGATCGGAGCATCGGCCATCTTGAAGATGTCGGTGCAGTAGAGGGAGGACCGATAGTCGCGGGGGTCGCTGGTGGTGAAGCCGATCTGGTTATTCACCACGATGTGCAAGGTCCCGCCGACGCCATAGCCGCGCGTCTGGGCAAAGTTGAGCATTTCCTGATTGACGCCCTGGCCGGCCACGGCGGCGTCGCCATGGACGATGACCGGCAGTACCTTCTGCTTGCCCACTTCTCCGCGCCGGACCTGGCGAGCATAGACCGAACCCTCGACCACCGGATTGACGATCTCGAGGTGGGAAGGATTGAAGGCCAAAGTGAGGTGGCAGGGACCTCCCGGCGTATAGACATCGGAAGAATAACCCAGGTGATATTTGACGTCGCCCGCGGCGAGATCGCTCTTCTTCTTGCCTTCGAATTCATCGAAAAGCATGGAAGGCGCCTTCCCGAGGGTATTGACGAGGACGTTCAATCGACCGCGGTGGGCCATGCCAATGACCACTTCGTCGACTCCCAGTCGACCGCCGGTGCGGATGGCCTCGTCCATGGCGACGATGAGGGATTCGCCGCCTTCCAACGAGAAGCGCTTCTGACCGACGTAGCGGGTATGCAGATAGCGCTCCAGGGTTTCGGCTGCGGTCAGTCGCTCCAGAAGGCGCTTCTTTTGCTCGGGGTTAAAGGTCCCGCGGGAGCGAATCGTCTCGAGCCTTTCCTGGAGCCAGCGCTTTTCCGCGTACTCGCTCATGTACATGTACTCGACGCCGATGGAACCGCAGTAGGTCTGCTTCAAGGCTTCGACGATATCGCCCAGTTTCGCATTCTCGGCAGTTCCCTTGAACGAGCCCGCATTGAAGGTCTTGTTCAGATCGGAATCGGAGAAGCCATAGAAGGACAGTTCAAGTTCCGGGATCGGCGGCCGAGGCGTGCGCTTGAGCGGATCGAGATCGGCCAGACGAGTGCCGAGGAAACGATAGACGTTGATGAGCTGCAGCACCCCCACCTGCTTCTTGCCATCTTCCGTGGCTGCCGGAGCGGTGGGCCGGAAACCGCCATCCTTCGCCAGCTCGGCAAAGGCCGCGATGACCGGCGCGTGGGGCACATCCCGGGCGACGAAGCCTGGCATCTGCGCCAAGCGGTCGAAATAATCGCGCCACTCCTCCGGTACGGCCGTAGGATTGTTGAGATAGTTCTCGTAAAGCTCTTCGACGAAAGGCGCGTTGCCGCCAAAGTACATCGAGCTGTCAAACAATTGCGTCATCGTGGTCATGAATGTCCCCTATTGGGTGTTATGGCTTTCCGCACGCCGTCCTCCGGGCGGCGCGTCGGTTACTGCATGAGCTTGAAAAAAAGGCGACCCGCAGGCCGCCTCTTCTCGGTCGCGCTCAGCCGCGCTGCGCCAGCGGTACGACATCGCGCTTGGCGGTGCCGATGTAGAGCTGGCGAGGCCGGCCGATCTTGTACTCCGGATCGGTGATCATTTCTTCCCACTGGGTCATCCAGCCAACCGTACGGGCCAGGGCGAAGATGCAAGTGAACATTTCGGTCGGAATGCCGATGGCCTTCTGAACGATGCCGGAGTAGAAATCCACGTTCGGGTAGAGCTTCTTCTCGACGAAGTATTCGTCTTCCAGGGCAATCTTTTCGAGCTCCATGGCCAGCTTGAACAGACGGTCGTTCTGCAGGCCCAGTTCGCTCAGAACATCGCCGCAAACCTTGCGCATGAGCTTGGCGCGGGGATCGAAATTCTTGTAGACGCGGTGACCGAAACCCATGAGCTTGAAGGTGTCGTTCTTGTCCTTGGCGCGTTTGATGTACTCATTGACGCGGGAAACGTCGCCAATTTCCTCAAGCATCTGCAGACAGGCTTCATTGGCACCGCCGTGGGCCGGGCCCCACAGACAGGCGATACCGGCGGCGATGCAGGCGAAGGGATTGGCCCCCGAGGAGCCGGCTAGACGCACGGTGGAGGTGGAAGCGTTCTGCTCGTGGTCGGCATGCAGGGTGAAGATGACATCGAGGGCGCGGACCAGCACCGGGTTCGAGACGTACTTTTCGCAGGGATTGCCGAACATCATGCGCATGAAGTTGGCGGTGTAATCCAGCTCGTTGTCCGGATACATGAACGGCGCACCGGTGTTGTACTTGTAGGCCATGGCGACGATGGTCGGCAGCTTGGCCACCAGGCGATTGAAGCTCACATTGCGATGCGCGGCATCGGAAAAATCCATGGCGTCGTGGTAGAACGCCGAGAGGGCACCGACGACGCCAGTCATGACGGCCATCGGGTGGGCGTCGCGGCGGAAGCCGGAGTAGAACTTGGTCAGTTGTTCGTGGACCATCGTGTGGTTCTTGATGGTCTTTTCAAACTGAGTCTTTTGCGCTGCATTGGGAAGTTCGCCGTTCTTCAGGAGGTAGGTGACTTCGAGGAAGTTGCACTGTTCGGCGAGTTGCTCGATGGGATAGCCACGGTAGAGCAGTTCGCCCTTGTCGCCGTCGATGAAGGTAATCCTGGATTTGCAGCTGGCGGTAGAGAGGAATCCCGAATCGTAGGTGAACAAACCTGTCTTGCCGCCTAGGGTGCGGATATCGACACAGTCGTTACCGTGGGTCGGAGACATGATCGGGAATTCGACGGGCGCTTGTCCGTCAATGGTCAGGGTTGCCTTGCGTTCGGTCGTCATGGTTACTTCCCTTTTCAGGTTTGGTCACTTCACTGCAATAAACGGCAAGCCCGCACTTTAGGGGGCCTACCTTACTTAACTCTTACGCAACAGGGACACGATGGGAGCCAAGCGGGGATCATGACATTCGGTCTGACCGCTGATCAAGTACCAAAGGTCGTGATCCTCCATCAGGACTAGTTCTTCGAAGGCCAACTGCTGCTGGTGATCAAGATTTTCGAAGCCTTTGTCGAGAAACCGCGTGAGGACGATATCGAGCTCCAGCAGGGCGCGTCGGATGCAGCGCCAGCGCAGGCGCTCGAGTTCGGCTCTTTCCATCAAACCGCGCGACGAACCATCATGTCCTTGATCTTGCCGATGGCCTTGGTCGGGTTAAGACCTTTGGGACAGACATCGACGCAGTTCATGATGGTGTGGCAACGGAACAGACGATACGGATCCTCGAGGTTGTCGAGACGCTCGTTGGTCGCCTGGTCGCGGGTGTCGGCGATGAAGCGGTAGGCCGCCAGCAGGCCGGCAGGCCCGACGAACTTGTCCGGGTTCCACCAGAACGAAGGACAGGAAGTCGAGCAACAGGCGCACAGGATGCACTCGTAGAGGCCGTTCAGCTCCTCGCGGTCTTCCGGCGACTGCAGGCGCTCCCGTTCTGGCGGGGGATCGTTGTTGATCAGGTAGGGCTTGATCGAGTGGTACTGCTTGAAGAACTGGGTCATGTCCACGATCAGATCGCGGATGACCGGCAGGCCTGGCAACGGACGCAGAACGACAGGCTGCTTCAACTCGTCGATGTCGGTCAGGCAGGCCAGACCGTTCTTGCCATTGATGTTCATGGCGTCCGAACCGCAGACGCCTTCGCGGCAGGAACGGCGATAGGACAGGGTGTCGTCCTTGGCCTTCAGCTTGGTCAGGGCATCCAGCAACTTGCGATCGGTAGGTTCCAACTCCACCGAGATGTCCTGCATGTAGGGCGCGGCGTCCTTATCCGGATCGTAGCGGTAGATGCTGAATTGAACCGTACGTTTGCTCATGTTCTTCTCCGATCAGTACGAGCGCGTCTTGAGCGCGATGGTTTCGACGGTCAGCGGCTGCATGTTCACAGGCTTGTAGGTGATCGTGCTGTCCACCGGATTGAACAGGGTGTGCTTCAGCCATTCCTTGTCGTTGCGGCCATTGGGGAACTCGGGAGTATCCGGGGCGTCGTCTCGCACATGGGCGCCGCGGGATTCCTTGCGGGCTTCCGCGGAGAGCATGGTCGCCTTGGCGACTTCGATCAGATTTTCCATCTCGAGCGCTTCGGTCCGAGCCGTGTTCCAGGCCATGGACTTGTCCTTGATCTCCAGCTGGCGAGCTGCCTTTTCGATTTCCAGGATTTTTTCGACGCCAGTCTTCAACAGGTCGCCAAAGCGGAACACCCCAGCATGATTCTGCATGGTGCGCTGCATGGCCAGCCGGGTTTCATGGACATTGGCGCCCCCCTTGCGATTGTCCAGAGCGGAAACCCGCGCCAGGGACTTCTCGGCGGCATTCGTCGGCAGGTCCCGATGAGCCTTCCCGGCCTTGAGGTCTTCCACAGCCGAATCGCCCGCCGACTTTCCGAAGACGAGGAGGTCGAGCAAGGAATTGGTACCGAGCCGGTTGGCGCCATGCACCGACGCGCAGGCACATTCGCCGGCAGCGTAGAAGCCCGGTACGACGGTATTCGGATCACCGTTTTGCGGTGTGACGACGCGGCCGGAATAATGGGTCGGGATGCCACCCATCTGGTAGTGGCAGGTCGGCACGACGGGCAACGGCTCCTTGATACAGTCGACCCCGGCGAACTGCAGACCGATTTCCCGAATACCGGGCAGGCGCTTCATGATGGTATTCGGGTCGAGGTGGGTGATGTCGAGGAGGACGTAATCCTTGTTGACGCCACAACCGCGGCCTTCGTTGATTTCGGTGGTCATGGCGCGGGAGACGACGTCGCGGGACGCCAGGTCCTTGGCGTTCGGGGCGTAGCGCTCCATAAAGCGCTCCTTGCTGCTATTGCGCAGGATACCGCCTTCGCCACGGACGCCTTCGGTGATCAGTACGCCGGCACCAGCCACTCCGGTCGGGTGGAATTGCCAGAATTCCATGTCTTCCAAGGGGATGCCGGCACGGGCCGCCATTCCCAGGCCGTCACCGGTGTTGATGAAGGCGTTGGTGGAGGAGTAGAAAATGCGGCCGGCACCGCCGGTGGCGAAGATGGTGGCACGGGTGTGGAAGATCACCACCTGGCCGGTTTCCATTTCCATGGCGGTGACACCGACGACGTGACCTTCGCTGTCGCGGATCAGGTCGAGGGCCATCCATTCGACGAAGAACTGGGTATTGGCCTTGACGTTGCGCTGGTACATGGCGTGCAACATGGCGTGGCCGGTCCGGTCCGCGGCAGCGCACGAACGGCGCACCGGCTTTTCGCCGAAGTTTGACATGTGACCGCCGAACGGACGCTGGTAGATCTTGCCGTTGTCGGTGCGGTCGAAGGGCATGCCGTAATGCTCGAGTTCGACGACGCACTCGTTGGCCTTGCGCACCATGAATTCGATGGCGTCCTGGTCGCCGAGCCAGTCGGAACCCTTGACGGTGTCGTACATGTGCCAGTGCCAATGATCCTCCTCGGAGTTGCCGAGGGAGGCGGCAACGCCTCCTTGGGCTGCCACCGTATGGGAGCGGGTTGGGAAAACCTTGGAGAGAACGGCGGTCTTCAGACCGGCCTCGGACAATTGGATTGCGGAACGCAGACCGGCACCACCGGCGCCGACGATGACAGCATCGAATTTCAGAACAGGAATACTCACGCTCACAGCCTCCAGAGAATCGCAGCAGCCCACGCGGTATAGCCCACCAGCGCAGTCGCGGTCAGCACGTGCAGGGCCAGACGCAAACCGGTCGGCTTGACGTAGTCCATCCAGATATCACGCACGCCGATCCAGGCGTGGTAGAAGAGGCTGACAAAGAAAAGGAAGGTTACGAACTTGATGAAGCCATGGGCGAAGACCCCTTGCCAGGCTTCGAATGTGGCAGGCCGGAGGATGAGCAGAATGGCCGCCATCAGCACCGAATAGCCGGCCATGATGACTGCGGTAGCGCGCTGGGCAATCCAGTCCTTGAGGCCGTAGTGGGCTCCGACGACGGTACGATTGATCACAGGAGAATCCCCCACAAAACCAGGGTCAGCGGAATGCTCACGGCGAGAACCGCGGCAGCAGACTTGTTCGCCGCTTCCTTCTCGATGCCGATGTGGAGATCAAGGAGCAAAAAGCGGATGCCGGCGCAAAAGTGATGGCAATAAGCCCAGATCAGACCCGCCAGGACGACCTTGACCGGCAGGGAAGATGCAAGCGCCGTTAAGGTGGCGAAGGTTTCCGGAGAGGTCAGGCTGGCGCCGAACAACCACAGCAGGATAGGTAGACAGAGGAACAGTCCAGCCCCACTCACCCGGTGCAGAATCGAAACCTTGCCCGGCAGAGGCAGCCGGATGGTGGTCAAGTCCAAGTTCTTTGGACGCTTCTTGATGGTCATTTCTGCCATGAACGTCATCCCTCGCGAAGTGTGCGGTAGTCCGCTTATACCGTGGTTGAAAAGTCCGTAATTATACATTCAAAACCTGGACGTGGGCCCGCCCGAAGGCTTGGCCAAGGCTAGCCCGGAAGAATTAGGCCCTCATCCGAGTTCGTTCAGGTAGTGGTGCCTGCGGGTGCTGTAGAGACCGCGTCGCCACTCGACAGGTTTGTTTCCGTAGGTGAAAGCGGTCCGCTCGACTAGCAGTAAAGGGGATCCTTCATCGACAGCCAGCAGCCGGGCACTATGGCCGTCAGCGGAGACGGCGCGGAGCCGTTCCTCGGCCCGGATCATGCGAACGCCATAATCGCTTTCGAACAAGCTGTACAGGGAGCGCTCGGATACCCGCAGACGCTCAAGGGTCAATCCGCTGAAGAGTTCGCCCACGAGATAGATTTGATCCAGGACTACCGGTTCACCCTCGAAGCGCAGCAGCCTCTCGACCGCAATTACCGGATCGCCGGCCTGGATTTCCAAGGCGACGGCCACCTCGGGCGGGGCGGTCATGGCACGGCACGAAAGCGGCTCGCTGACGGAGTGCTCGCTTTGTCCGCTATCCGGCATGAGCCGGAGGAAGCGGTAGATGGACCGGGGATCGTCGTGGGTGGCGACGAAAGTACCCTTCCCCTGCCTGCGCACCAGAAGATTCTCGGCAGCCATCTCATCAATGGCTTTGCGCACGGTACCCTGGCTCACGCTAAAATGTGCCGCGAGTTCCGCTTCACTGGGGATGGCGTCCCCCGGCCCCCACTCCCCCTCCTCCAGGCTCTTGATCATGAATTCCTTGATCTGCCGGTAGAGAGGACTGAAGGTTGGCGATGGCGAGCGCATGACCGGACGGGAAGCTTCGCGATTCATGGCGTGGATTTCATCACAAATAACCAGAGGCGTCCATAAAAAGATGTCTTATATAAGACGGATGACGATTTGACAGACGCCGCGCAAGCTTCTACCATTTTTCGTTCCGTCGCCCGCTAGGGCGTTCACACCAAGTCCCGCCCTCTTAACCACGTTCCACCATCAGGAGAGACATATGTCCAAAGCCCCCATGCGCGTCGCCGTTACCGGCGCTGCCGGCCAGATCGGCTATAGCCTGCTTTTCCGGATCGCCTCCGGCGAAATGCTCGGCAAAGACCAGCCGGTCATCCTCCAGCTGCTCGACCTGCCGCAGGCCCAGCAGGCCGTCAAAGGCGTGATGATGGAGCTCGAAGACTGCGCCTTCCCGCTGCTGTCCGGCATGATCGCCACCGACGATCCCAATGTCGCGTTCAAGGATGCCGACGTCTGCCTGTTGGTCGGAGCCCGCCCCCGCACCAAGGGGATGGAGCGCGCCGATCTGCTGACCGCCAACGGTGCCATCTTCACCGTCCAGGGCAAGGCCATCGCCGAAAACGCCAAGGAGGACGTCAAGGTTCTGGTGGTCGGCAATCCCTGCAACACCAACGCGTACATTGCCGCCGCCGCAGCCAAGAAGGTGGGCCGCACCAACCCCGCCAATTACCATGGCATGCTGCGTCTGGACCACAACCGCGCGCTGTCCCAGCTCGCCGCCAAAACCGGCCGCGCCGTCTCGTCCTTCAAGAAGATGGTCGTCTGGGGCAACCATTCGCCCACGATGTACGCCGACTACCGCAACTGCGTGTCCAATGGGGATAACGTCAAGTCCCTGGTCAATGACCACGCTTGGAACAATGACGTCTTCCTGCCCACCGTCGGCAAGCGCGGCGCCGCCATCATCGAAGCCCGCGGTCTCTCCTCCGCCGCTTCCGCCGCCAACGCGGCCATCGACCACGTCCGCGACTGGGTACTCGGTTCCGAAGACTGGGTCACCATGGGCGTACCTTCCGACGGTTCCTATGGCATCCCCAAGAACATCGTCTTCGGCTTCCCCTGCGAGTGCAAGGGCGGTTCCTACAAGATCATCCAGGGCCTAGAAATTGATGCCTACAGCCAGGAAAAGATCAATCTGACGCTGAAGGAACTGACCGACGAAGCCGAAGCGGTCAAAGACATGCTCTAACTCCAGCCGGAGCGGGTCCAGTCCAGGCCGCGGGGAAACCCCGCGGCTTTTTTATTGCGCAGAACCGCGCTTCACCAGCCAAGCCGGACGAGTTCAGCCGTCCTGGCGGCAAGATCCAGCAAGAGCGCGCGTCCGGCGACTTGCGCCGCACTGCTGCCTCCCGGCAGACGATAGGCGAGAAACACCTTACCGGGCTCGGCGGCCTTTTCGAAAACAACCATGGACATGGGACAAAGGGCCATCTGGGCTGCCTCTTCCTCGATCAACTGCCACGCCAGACGGGCACTGCAAAACTGAACCACGGTCGCATCGGAAAACGGGCTGGACCGACGACCGAGATCGCCGGCCGTCCGGTCGAGCATCCGATTGAATGGAATGACCGCCGTGACCACCAGCCCAGTCCCTTCAATCGATTCGATGAGGGCCTCCTTGACGCCTGGAAACTTTGCCCCGGTAAAGACGACTTGCTGGATTTCAGGCTCAGCTGCGTTCGCAGGGGCTCCGTACCCCCAGCCGATAACGGCAAGCAAGACAAAAAAAAGCGCCCGAAAGGGCGCAAATGGCAGATGAGGGAAGACATCTGACGCACGAAATGCGATTCGAGAGCAAGGCCCCGATCCGATGGCCCGCATGGCTACGGCCGTTAAGCCTGGCGCCGCGGACGCCTCCGAACAAGAACCTGGGCAGCCCCCTTTGCTGCCGTTGTCCGTCTTCGATCGCATCGCTCATCTCCTGCGAGGGTCATGCCAAGCCGACGCGAGCTTGGCAATTTGCAACGAAACTTAAGTACGCAAAGGCTTTGCGTCAAATGCCGGGGAGCTGAGCGGCCCAAGAATCCGGCGCAGCTACGTCCAGAATTGAAACAATACATTACTCCATTGCCCCGGAACGAAACAGTTCGAAATCGCTCTTCATGATGCCAGCAAAAATTCTCCGGGAAGGGGGCGGCGAAGCCCGGCAGAATCCCTGCAGATTGCAATCTGCGCTTGGCCGACCCGCTACCGTGATGTCGCCCCCTGCCGCGAGTCCAAAGAGTTCATCCCCCACTCAGAACCGGTACGTCGCGCTGGCTCCTGCAAGCCAGTTCGCGCCCGGCGCCGATTCGTAAAAACGCTGATTGCCATCGCTGACGATGACAGATCCGACATAGCCGCGATCAAAGATATTCTCGAATCGCAGGAAGCCTTTCAGAAGCCACGGCCCCCGATGCTGGTCGATCCCGAACCGGAGGTTGGCGACCAGATAGCCCGGTGCCGCCTTCTGGGTATTGGTGTCTTCGACATACATCTTGTCCCGAGCGATGACTTCAAGCGCCGTATGGAATCCGCTTGCGGCATGGTGCCAAGCGACTTCGCCGAAGAGACTCCGACGCGGAATTCCCGGCAGGCGATTGCCCGATTCTACGAGGACGGTCGGCGTTGCGCAGGGCGTTCCCTGGCATTCCAAAAAGTCCTGCTCGTACGTCGCCCTCAGATCGGTGTAGGCGAGACGGGTGCTCAAGCCATGGCTCCAGAGCGAATCCACCGCCAATTCCCATCCCCGGCGCCGGGTCTTTCCAGCGTTCTGATAGCTAGACCGGCCCCCCGAATTTTTGAAGACCACCAATTCATCGTCCACCTTGATGTCGAACAAGGCGAGATCGAGTCGGGTATCTGACCCGAGAAAGGCCTTCAGGCCTGCTTCCACATGGGTACTTGTGGCTGGTTTCAGGTCGAAACTGAACGAGCCGCTGGCGCTCGAATAGGCGAGCTCGTTGAGCGTTGGCGCTTCAAACCCGCGGGCGGCGCTGACATACGCATTGACGGTCGGCGAAATCTTATAGGCCGCAGCAACGGTCGGCGTCGTATGCGTGAAATGAACCTTTCCGCTGTCGTCCGGGTTGCCCGTCGTGATGTAGTTGTCTTCCACCTTCACCCGAATATTGCTCTGTCTCACGCCGGCCGAGAGAAGCCAACGATCGTATTGCCACTCGCCTTGCAAGTAGGGATCGGTACTGGTCACCGTATTCTTTTCGTCGCGGCGCAGGTTTCCGCGCACGCCGCAGACCGTCCCGCCGACGCCACAGGTGATATTGAGCGCGGCACTGGTGGTCAAGAAATTCTCATAGCCCTTGCGATCGTCGGTCGAAGTTTCGTAGTCGACCCCAACGGTCGCGGTCCATTTCCCCCCCGCAACTTCGCCCCTAAGAATCCAGCGGCCGGAAAGCCCCCCGAATTCCCGATCGAAGTCGATCACGCCTCCGGAGTGCCTGCGGCGCGAGGAATTCGCCGCGGTCGCCGCGATGAATCTCTGGGCTGACAGGGGAATGGACTGATATTGGGTCACCGATCGGGTCCCCGTATACGCCGACAGCTGAATCAAGTCACTGCCAAATCGCCGCTCATAGGTCGCCCCACCCTGAGTATGCTCAATACTCTTTCTCGTATTGAATTCCAGAGCCGCAGCTTCCACCGAACGCGGATCGGCCCGATAACCGGCCCAAGTCAGCCCCAGTGGATCTTGGGCATCGGGCTGCCTGAAGTTGTTCGCAATCAGGGTCACCTTGCTGTGGGCGTCGGGGGCAAAGGTGAGTTTTGCCATCTGCTGATCCCGGGTTACCGAACTATGGTCTCGGTAACCGTCGGAGGCAAAACGGGACGCATCGATGACGTAGCCCACCCCTCCCAGTTCTCCCCGACTCGCCACGTCCGCCTTCCAGGTTCCGTAACTCCCGCCGGAAATATTGCCTTCAATGATTGGAGCGCCGCTGCCGTCGGGCGTAAACATCTGGATCACCCCGCCGGAATGATTCCCATAGACGGCGGACATGGGCCCCCGCATCACTTCAATTCGGCCGGCCTGATCAAGATTGAAGGTCGCTGCCTGCCCCTGGCCGTCCGGCATCGACGCGGGTATGCCATCGCTGATCAGGCGAATCCCGCGAACCCCGAACGCCGACCTCGCCCCAAAGCCGCGGGACGAAATCTGCAAATCCTGAGCGTAGTTCTGGCGATTGAGCACGTTGATTCCTGGCACCGCCGCCAGAGCCTCAGAAGCATTCACCCGCCCCCGGTCGGCATCGATGCGTTCCCGGTCGACCACATCGATCGCGGCAGGCAAGTCGAAACTACTGTGCTCCACCCGGGCTCCGGTGACCACGACCGTATCGAGCGAGACACTGGGGGCGTCGGCGCCGACGCAAAGCGGAAACGTAAGGGCAACGCTGCCGAGCAGCGGACGCCAGCCAGACGAGAGAGCGGATTTCTGCATGGTATTCGCAATGGATTGAGACGAAAGTTTGCAATTCGGTACGGCAATCCCAGACCGGCTTGCCAACCTCAATTGCCGGCGCAGGACGCCGGCCTCAGGTCAGCAAGCCTTGGGAGCCAGCCGCCAAAAAAACTGATGCCCCAATGAAGGGGCACCAGATCCGCCGCGGAATCGCGACGGGAAGGGAACGTTCCCGCCGCGGCGCCAGCGCACGCCCGGAGACCCTTCTACGCATGTGGCACCGGGCTTGCCACCGCGACATCGACGTTTCGCAGTATGCTCGCTCGGTGGAATTACAACGCCGATAATTTCTTGGGAAAGGTCTCATGGTTTTCTGGAGCGATGGTTTCGGCTCACCGGAAGCCAGGAATTGCCCCATTCCGGTAATATTTCCGGGGAAATTCTATTCCCTTAGTAATAATATCATCGGCACGTTTCATGCTTAAATGGCAAAAACAATAATTTGGTAGTGCAATTCAAAGCCAGTCACGGACGAAAGTGCCGGAACAACCTAGGAGGAAGCAAGACCCATGAAATCCGAAGATCTCTTGCGATCAGTCATTGAGGTGGAAGCGCCCTGGCAGGTCGTCAAAGTGCGCGACGATCTCGGCAAACGCCAGGTCGACGTCTGGATTGCCCAGCAAACGGGACGCAGCGGCTGGTTTTTCGGTTCTAAAGCGACCGTACCCCAGGATCGCGAGCAGGTTTGGCGTCACATCAATCTGGGCAATTCCCGCTGCCTGATCCATGCCGTCCCGCCGCCCAAGGCCGCTGGCGAAGCGCCGCTCTGGTGCGGCGACGGCGACCTGCCCTTCACCCGCGCAATGTCCCGGCAAATTGCGTCCATGCTGCTTGAAGGCATTAAGTTCCAGTCCATCTGCTCTATCCTTGACGTGACGGTGGCGGACCTCTGGAAGTTCAAGCATAGCCTCGACAGCGGAAAGGCGGGACTCTCGTCGGCCCCACCGCCGCCACCGGCCGCCGCGGCGCCGTCGACCCGAGTCCCGGAAGCCGACGATCCGGTTTGGGAAAAGTTGCTCGACGGCTCGACGAATATCGATATTCGTGTTCTGAGCCTGAAACTCCTCCTGACGAAGCTCCGCGAGCAAATGCGGGTGATTACCGACGCCGAGGTCCGGGTCCTCAAGGCCTACGAATTGCAGCGCTATTTCGTACGCTATGAGCAAATGCTCAACCACGAGCTTGGGCAATTGGGTCGCTAACCGGGTACGCCAGAAAAGGACAACAGAGTGAATACCAACGAAGGATTGATGCCGGTAGGCAGGGCTGCAGACCTGATCCGAGCCGGGAAATACCTCTCGATCGGAGGGGACGAACAAGCGCTGCGGCAACTTCCCGCCGGAAACTGGATCGGCGGAACCATTCCCTATTTCATGGCTAACGACGGCGGCAAAATCAGCCGTGACCAGGTTTTCGTACACGAAATAAAAGGATTTTCTGCTCCACCCATCATGCGACTCTACGATGCCGATGGATTGCCGCAACTCTGCCGCAATGCCCCGGAAAACGGTTTTACCATCCTCATCATCCCGGCCTTCAGCGAGTGCCATGGGAGCTTTGCCGAGAACGCACCCAATTACGAAGATATGTACATGAAGCCGGTAGTCGGATGGATCTCCGGCATCCATCTCGACGACCTCGGCAAAGTCTCGCCCAAGGTCGTTCTCGGCACTACGGGCGAATTTTCCGAACAACACGCCGTCGCGATGGACGTTCCGCTTCCACCGAATAAATTCGCGCGCGTGGACATCATCAACCTCTTTCGACCGGGAACGGGCGATACCATCACCTTCGCGGAGACGGGTTTCTCGGTTGGCGCCTGCCAGATCAACGGCAAACAGGCCAACCTGGCCGATTATCTGATCGGCAACAGTACCGATACCCGCCTGCCGCTCGTAGCCGATTACTGCGGCGCCATGATCAATGTCAGTATCAAGGGGATCGACGCCAACGCCCGTCGGGTTGATTTCTATGCCCCGGTCTTTCCCGGCCTCGATTACAAGATCGCCGCACCGGTCAACGATTACCTCGGAAGCTTCCAAGCCGCGTTGCCGAAGATCGACTCGGGAATTTCGTTCTCTTGCAACTGCATCCTCAATTTCCTCTACTCGGGATTGGAGGGGAAGCGCACGGCGAACGTGACCGGCCCAATGACCTTTGGAGAGATCGGCTACCAACTCCTGAACCAGACCCTGGTTTACCTGACGATCGAAGGCTGAACCTCTATACGGCGGCACCCCGGACGAGTTCCGGGGTGCCGTTCCCGCTGACGATATTTGTCAATACGTGCCGCATCGCGCCACGTGCGTACTTCTCCTTGTATTCACCCTTCCCAGGACCGTGCCGCGACTGCTGAAGTCGCCAGGGTTTCAAAATCCGCGGTATCCAGCTGAAGGACAGCAAGACACGCCGCACCGAGCTTCGACCACTCTGCCGTCTGTCCAAGCTGAGTCGCGCGTTGAACAATCTCTTCCGCCAATTGCCCGATTGCCGCCAGCTCGCCTGATGCGCTCGACGCCGTCGCAAGACCATAGGCGGCGGGGTCGTGGTGATGGCGGATCGCCTCGACGATCTCCGCAGGCAAATACCAGCCCTCGGCAAGCTCGGCGCCGACGACGCAGTGATTGATCGACAAGAGTCGATCTTCGATTTCCGTGAATCCTTCCGTGGCGCTGTGATTGGCCTGACGCAGGATCGACTCGTACTCGGGAAACGGGATCAGCAGGATGGGAATGCCACAATCCCGGAACAGTCCGAAGGTGTAGGCGTCCTCAGGGCGGACGGCGACTTTCCCCCGCAACTGCTGAGCAAGCCAGGCGGAGAGGCTGGCGATCTTCGCGGACGCATCCCAGAAACGTTCAAGCTTCGGAGAATTCTTGAACAAGTTCTGCAGAGCCAGTCCTGCCACGGTTTTGACGATCACCCGAAGTCCCAGGACCAGCAACGCCTCTTGAACTGTGCGCACCTTCTTCCCGAACCCGTAGTAGGGCGAGTTGGTGATCTTGATCAGACCAGCCGCCAAGGCGACATCCGCTCCGATCAGTCGGGCGAGATGCGCAAAATTCGGATCGTCCTTGGCCATCTCCCGGTCTATTGCTTCCAGTATCGCGGGTCGCGGTGGAATCCCGATGTCCTTCAATTCGATGCGCATGCGCTTCTCGAGTTGCGCGGTATCCGCATCTTCCGTGCCAAAGCTGGGGTTCGTCTTGTGTGGGGTATCCATGGGTCTTGGTCACTCGGGTCGTGGGGGCGATTGGAGAAAAGATTTCACCTGCGATTTCGTCTTCGGAAGCGTGCTTATCGCGGACCTGTCGCGGAACTTGCGACCCACTCCAGGGCGTCCAGCGTAGCGGCGGCGATGGTCGGAGAAAGGCCCCCATGGCCTCCCTCGGAAATGGGAAGCCATCTCGCTTCGGGCCAGATGTCGTGGAGCCGCTCGCCGACAGCGGGAGGGCATACCGCATCGGCGAGCCCCTGGACCAAGGCCGCCGGAATTCTTCGAATGCGCTCGATGCCGCGCAACAACGCTCCCGGAGCGAGAAAACAGTCGTGTCTCAAATAGTGGACTTGCACCCGAACCTTGGCCAGGCCCGTGGAATCCGGGGGATCGCACAGGGGGGCTTCGCCCATGAAGTCCCGCTCGTAATTCAACCAGGCGGTTGCCGCGGTGATCGATCGCTCCCCGTGGCCCGACTCGATAGCGTGGTAGCAGGTCTCAAGAAGGTCGCCTTTCCCGCCCAGGGCCTTCTCCAACGCAGGCCAGGCCGAAGGTCGGGCCGACGGACTCAGATAGCGCATGATTTCCTCCCGCGACCCGAGGAAGATACCGCGCAAGACCAGTCCGGAAACCACGTCCGGGTGCGCCTGGGCATAGGCCAGACCCAATGTACTTCCCCAGGAGCCGCCAAACACCAGCCACGCAGGAATATCCAACCAAGACCGCAATTTTTCCAAGTCGCCGATCAATCGGTCGGTCGTATTGGCGAGGGTTTCCCCAAGCGGCCGACTGCGGCCACAGCCCCGTTGATCGAAGAGGATGGCCCGGTAGCGGGCCGGATCGAAAAGCCGCCGTTGCGCTCCATTGCAGCCGCTTCCAGGACCGCCGTGGAGGAAGACCACCGGTTTCCCCAAGGGTGATCCACACTCCTCCCAATAAACTTCATGCCCCTCGCCGACAGCGAGGTAGCCCGATCGATAGGGTTCGCAGGCAGGAAAGAGTCCGTCAAAAACCGACACGGGAATTCCGCGGTCGCACTCAGTTTTCGATCAACCCATTGCGCATCGCGACGAGCGCGAGTTCCGCAGCGTTCTGAACGTTCAGCTTCTGTTTGATGTGATACAGATGCGTCCCGACCGTACTCGGACTCAGGCAGAAATCCTTGGCGACTTCATTGACCGTTTTTCCCTGGGCTAGTTGGAGAAAAACCGCCAACTCCTTCTCAGTCAGCGCCTCCACCGGATTCGCCGAGGCCGAAAGCTGGGCGAGGGCTACGGCGGGCGCCAATTCCGGGTCGATGTAGCGCTGATCGGAGTACACCGCGCCGACCGCGCGCAGAAACTCTTCCGGCGCTGCACGCTTGCAGAGATAACCCTTGGCCCCCAAGCGAAGCGCCCGCACCGGAACAATATCGTCGTTGTGGGCCGACAGGATAAGGACCCGCGCCTTGGCGTCCCAGGCAAGCACCCGCTCCAGGGCACCCAGACCCCCGATGCCGGGCATCGAAACGTCCATGACCAGCACGTCCGGATTCAACTCCCCGAAGAGTCGCGCTGCCGTCTCACCGTTCTCCGCTTCAGCCACCACGATTGCTCCCGCTCCTTCGAGCAGCAGCCTGAATCCCAGCCTTACCATGGCGTGATCGTCGGCGACGACGATCCTGGCCCCCTGCAATGACTTGCTCAAAGCTTACCCTCCGCAACTTCTCCCGGATGATCTTCCGGTATCCGAACCACGAGGCGGCAACCTCCCGACGACCGGTTTTCGATGTTCAGCGTCCCGCCGAGCAACTCGACCCTTTCTGCCATTCCCGTCAATCCAAGCCCGCTGCCTGCATCCCGGGACGGTTCCGCCCCGATTCCCACGCCGTCATCGGAAACGACGATGTGCAGATCGCCCCCTTCGCGTCGTACCGCAACTTCCGCATGACTCGCGCTGGCATGGCGGCTAATGTTGGTCAGGCCCTCCTGAACGATACGCAGGGTGCAGCCGGCCAGCTCGTCCGATAACGGGGCCTCTCCCAGGTCGAAAACTCCCTCGAGCCGAATTTCCGGATGCTGGCTGCACCAGGCGGCCAGATTACGATCCAGGCTTGCGCGCAGCGGTTCAGCCGCCGGTTTGCGCAGGCGGTGGAGGATAGTGCGCACGCCATCCTGCATCTGGCCGGCAACCGCGACGATATTGCTCGCATAGGCCTGCAGGTCGGGATGGGTTTCCGTGCGCTGGGCTATGGCGCCGGCCAGCGCACGGACCGCAGTGATCCCCTGCGCCAATTCGTCATGGAGCTCGCGGGCAATCGCTTTCCGATCGGCTTCCAACGACAACTGCACCCGGCGAGCCACCTCGCGTTCGGCCTCCAGGCAGACGTTTTCGTCCACTGCATGGGCCAAACGGTCGGCCATTCCATTGAACGCCCTGGAAAGGCGGCCCAATTCCGGAACCTCGAAGACCGGAAGACGAGTATCGAAACGGCCTTTCCCGGTGATGTCGAGGGCTGCCATGACCTGTTCCAACGGCCGCAGCGCCCGATGCAGGGCGAATTGGACGGCGAGAAACAAGACCGCCAGAAATCCGAAAGCCCAACCCACCATGCCGGTCACCTCGTCCCAGGCGTCGAGTATCGCCCGCGAGGCATCCGGACGGATGATCACGTTGAGCGGCCCGATCGCCACCCAGCGCGGCGCGAAGTCCGTGGAAAGCAATCCGGTGAACCAGGTCGGCGCAGACCGGCCCGCCTTATAGGTCGGAGGCGGCGAACGATAGATCACAGCGCCAGCTTGATCCTGGATTTCCAGCCCATTCGCCCGAATCCGCCCCAGCGGCTGAATCGCGCTCAGAATCCGCTGCGAGAGGGTTTCCTCAGGCCCCTTGCGCAACTCGATTCCGAGGGCGACCAGCCACTGCTCGGATACCCGCGAAGCGGCCTCGATTTCTTCGTGGATTGCCGAACGGGCACCTCTTACCCAGGCGACTGCCTGTATCACTAGAAGAGTCCCCACAAGGATAGTCAATACCAAGCTGATTCGCGTATTGAGACTGAGCGTACGACCCACTGGAGCGTCTTTCGAAAGTAATCTCACGCGAGCGTCACGTTGGCCCCTTGAGGCGGTAACTCACCGGAACCACCACCTGGACTTCGCCCGCTCCGATTTCCTCGGGCAAAGGAGGCAAACCGCGCAACTGCTCAACCAATGCGAGAGCATGTTGGTCCAGCACCTCGAATCCACTCGACCGTTCCACCGAAACAGCCAGTAATGCCCCTTTGCGCGCCACGCGCAAACGCAGGCGGACCTCTCCCTCCCAACCCCGCATCTGTGCGACGCGCGGATAGGCATGCTCGCGAGCGAGCAATTCCGACACCCGGCGCCCATACCCATTCAACAAACGATCCACGTCGATCGCCGGCTGGACCACCGGAGGCGGCAGCGCAGCAGCGACGGTTTCAGTCGGCACGGCCTGATGGGTTACCGGGAAGTCCTGAACATCCGAAGGCGCGACGGTCGTAGATGCGACGCCCCCAGGAGAAGGGGGCAGTGCCAGACGTTTCGAACTCGACTGACCCGCCCGGAGCGCACGCGGGGTAGGCGCGACCGTTTCCGGAACGACTGGAGCCGGCAAGGTCTGCGCCGCCGAGATCGCCGGAATACGCAAAGTCGCTTGTAGTGCGGGCAGCAAATTGCCCGAGCGCTTATCCGGCTCGCCGATACCCTACAGCAGCGCACCGTGCAGTCCGAGCGAAACCGCCACCATCGCATAAAAGCGGCGGTGTCCGGGCGGGCGCGGAAGATCAATGACTGCCGCCATGGCCTAAGACCCTTTGCTCGGCTGCCGGAAAGAGGTGGCCAACCGAACGCCGGTACTCGCTCGAAACGACGGCGAGTCCCGCAAATTCGCGGGGGATAGGCTGAACGAGAACTTCATTCATATCCATTCCGTTCGCTGCGGCGGTCCTCATCGCCCCCTCCAGCCAATCCAGATAATCCCTGGTTTGCCGGATCGGCGCCGCATCGCGGGCCACCTCACCGTGGCCGGGAACCAGGGCCCGAAACCCCGGCTCGCGGGTGATGGCCTCGAGACGGTCCAGGGCACGATGCCAATGGCCCAGCTCCGCGTGGGGCGTTGTCGGCGCCCGCCCGTTGAAGACCAAGTCCCCAGCGAAAAGCACCCCGGATCGCTCGTCGTAGATCGCAAGATCGGCACCGGTATGTCCCTCCAAGGCGAGGAACCTCAGGCGGCGGCCGCCGACCTCGCGCACCCCTTCGCTCACCTCGACTGTAGGCGCGTGCACCTCCGTTCCCAACATCCAGTCTCCCGCCATCCGGAACAGGTTTTCGGCAAAAGCGTTGCCGTCCCGCTCGATTCCGGCCCGCGTTCCCGCCAAGGCGCCCACGGGGCGGTCGGCGAAGGCCTGGTTGCCTAGAAAATGATCGGGGTGATGATGTGTGTTGAGCACGAGCGACACGGGCTGCCCGGTCAATATCCCTATCGCTTTGCGCATCTGCTTCCCGTAGCGCTGCGATGGGCCGGTATCGACCACCACTACCCCGCCCGACCCGACGATGAAACCCGTGTTCACGATGTTTCCGCCGTTGCCGGTGGAAAAATCCTCCTTGCGGCCGATAAATACGTACACGCCATCGGCTATGCGCTGAGCCTCCAGGCCATAGTCGAAATCGACTCCGCCGCCCGGCACCGCCACCAGGAACAACCCGAGAAGGATAAACAGGCGGCGCATCACGGCTCGATCCAAGTCTTGAAGCGATTCCCGTTATTGTCCCGCCCAACCGTCTGCACTCTACCAGGCACTCCCTGCTGCAGCGTGAAGACCGGGTTCTCGCTGACCGGCTCGAAGGGCTGCACACGCATCAGGAGGCGGTCTTCGGGATCGAGGAACTCGATGTCCTCCAGATAGAAGGCCGGAATCCCTGCCACCAAGCCTGTATCCATGGGATGGATGATGCGCATGCGCACCCTGCCGCTCATCGGTCCGGAAGTCCACTGGCGCCCGCTCACCTCATTGAGTCGCCGTTGCCACTCGGGCGCCGCCGATGCGGCCGAGGGCGCTGTGCAGCCTCCGCCAACCGTGTTGATCCAGGTACCGCCCAGGTGCCAGACGCCGTCGGAAGTCAAGGCTGCTGCGCGTACCGGAGAGGACTGCTGCAACTTGATGCGGAATCCGAGAAAAGCCGAAGCCCGCTGGGGAAAGAACCGCAGAATCTGAAGAATGGGATTGAAATCGGCGAAAACCAACACCTCTTGGACCGAACCCAGAGCCGTCGCATCGACGGTGATCGGCACCTGCATCGGATTTTCCGCATCTGCCGGCCCGATAACCTTGACGCGATCATCGAACACCAACTGCTGTGTACCGAAGAAGAGTTTGCGCATGTCACCCCAGCGGGCCGATTCCAATGGATCGACACTTTCCGAAGCGACCAGTGCAGGACTGCCCATCGCCAGGCCGAACGACAGGACGAGCGCCAGCAGTTTCATTCTCTCTCCTCGCATTTTGGCAATGGCTTATAGGGAGCCATTTTCTCAGAAAAAACCGCAATTCGTATACTACACCCCACAAAGCAAAAAAAGGTGCAGAATACGCCCCTGCGGGAGGGGGAGATTCGCGCCGCGACCGCTGTAACTACGATAGTGTGCAAGTTTGGAACAGGTGGTGACTATTGCAACACCCTGCTTTCGTTTCCCGAGACAGTTGGCTCGCTCTTCGCCAACGCCAGCCAAATGGAGGTTTCGCGTTGGCGGGGTCCGAAAACCCTCGCTGGCACGACCCTTGCAGAATGGGGCGCTGGCAGGGAAGCTGGCTCAGGGAACGGAAGGCAGCCACCCGACCAATTTCATGGACAACAAAGGAGACCTAATCCATGCATCGACACAATTTTTTCCGCCGTACCGCCATTGCCAGCGCTGTGATCGCCGCCTCGGCTTTCATGAGCAGCCAGGCCATGGCCGCCGTTACTGACGCAGACATCCTCAACGACGCCAAGACTCCCGGCGACGTCGTCAGCTTCGGCCTGGGTACCCAGGGCCAGCGCCACAGCCCGATGACCCAGATCAACACGAACACCGTCAAGAACCTGGTCCCCGCCTGGTCCATGTCCTTCGGTGGCGAAAAGCAGCGTGGCCAGGAATCCCAGCCGGTTGTCGCCAACGGCAAGATGTTCGTCACCGCCTCCTACAGCCGTCTCTTCGCAATCGACGCCAAGACCGGCAAGAAGCTGTGGAAGTACGAGCATCGTCTGCCCGACGGCATCATGCCCTGCTGCGACGTGATCAACCGCGGCGCCGCCCTGTACGACAATCTGGTCATCTTCGCCACCCTGGACGCCCAATTGGTCGCCCTGGAGCAGGATTCCGGCAAGGTCGTCTGGAAGGAAAAGCTTGAAGACTACGCCGCCGGTTACTCTGCCTCCGCCGCTCCCATCATCGCCAAGGGCAAGCTGATCACCGGCGTGTCTGGCGGTGAATTCGGCATCGTCGGCCGCATCGACGCTCGCGACCCCAAGACCGGCAAGCTGGTCTGGACCCGTCCGACTGTTGAAGGCCACATGGGCTACACCTTCGACGCCTCCGGCAACAAGACCGAAAACGGCATTTCCGGCACCACCAACGCCACCTGGCCTGGCGACATGTGGAAGACCGGCGGTGCTGCCACCTGGAACGGCGCCACCTACGATCCGGAAACCAACCTGATCTTCGCGGGCACCAGCAACCCTGCTCCGTGGAACAGCCATACCCGTCCGGGCGACAACCTGTTCTCCTGTTCCACCGTGGCCATCGACGCCGACACCGGCAAGATCGCCTGGCACTATCAGAACACCCCGCATGACGGCTGGGACTTTGACGGCGTGAACGAATTCGTTTCCTTCGACTTCAAGGATCCGAAGACCGGCAAGATGGTCAAGGCTGGCGGCAAGGCCGACCGGAATGGCTTCTTCTTCGTCAATGACCGGACCAACGGCAAGCTGCTGAATGCCTTCCCCTTCGTCAAGCAGACGTCCTGGGCCAAGGGCATCGACCTGAGCACCGGTCGTCCCATCTACAACATGGACAACTACCCCGGCGACCCGGCCAAGGGCGCTGATGGCAAGAAGGGTACCGTCGTCTTCGCCGCTCCGTCCTTCCTCGGCGGCAAGAACCAGATGCAGATGGCTTACAGCCCGCAAACCGGTCTGTTCTACGTTCCCTCCAACGAGTGGGGCATGGACATCTGGAATGAGCCCGTCTCCTACAAGAAGGGTGCCGCCTACCTGGGCGCCGGCTTCACCATCAAGGCTCTGCATGACGACTACATTGGCGCCATGCGTGCCGTCGATCCGGCCACCGGCAAGATCGTCTGGGAAAACAAGAACTACGCTCCCCTGTGGGGCGGCGTCCTGACCACCGCGGGTGGCCTGGTGTTCTACGGTACCCCGGAAGGCTTCCTGAAGGGTGTTGACGCCAAGTCCGGCAAGGAACTCTGGTCCTTCAACGTCGGTACCGGCATCGTCGCCCCCCCGATCACCTGGGAACAAAACGGCGAGCAGTACGTCGCCGTGGTTGCCGGTTGGGGTGGTGCCGTTCCCCTGTGGGGCGGAGACGTTGCCAAGCGCGTGAACTACCTCGAACAGGGTGGTTCCGTCTGGGCCTTCAAGCTGCATAAGTAATTCTGCACTGCTCCACCTGCCGCGCAGCCCTTCGGGGCTCGGGGCAGGCGGCAAGGCACGAGTTCCCATCCGGGCCTCGTGCCTTTTATTTTGTGCTGGCACGTGGCAAAGGCGGCCGCTACAAGGCCGGCTGACCAATGCTTTGAGAGGCGCCGGAATCGCTTTCGGCCGCGTGCCCCCAGCCCGCCGTGCGGAGTCGCAGGCGGAGGTGAGCGCCGCATTGCATGAGCCCCTTCCTGGGTCTCGGGACAAGCGCTAGCACGCTCCGGGAACGGCTCGTCGGGTACCAGGAAGATTTCCCGCGCCGATCGGGCAAGACAAAACTTGTTGCACAATCTGGATTTCTCGAATTTAAGGTGATCCATGGACCTGCGCTGGCGTCTCTTGGGCTCCCTCGGCCTCTTGCTGACTGTGCTCGTGCTGATGGCAATGGCGATCAACCTGTATTCTCTGAAGGGGGATATCCGCAACGAAATCGCCGCGTCTGAGAATCTTGCCAGCGTCTTGCTGGAAGCCGGTCGGATCGCCGCAGCCGCCCCGGCCGAGGAAGTCGAATCGCAACTTGAGACCCTACTCAGCGAACGTCCACTACGCCATCTCGTGCTTGCAACCGCGGGCCAAAGGGCGGTAGCGAAAGGCGAGCTGGAGCTTTCTGATCGCATCGCATCGCTACTGGGCCTTAGCCCATCTCGCGAAAGCGGAGAAAACGTCCGCCTGGGCGGGCAGGTGCTCCGCATTGCCGCCAATCCAGCTTCGGAGATCGACGAACGCCTCGCCGACACCGCCCGCCTGTGTGTCACGCTAATCTTCTTTTCCGGAGCAACCCTGGTGGTGGCCTGGTGGTCTGCCCACCGGGCTCTCACGCCAGTGAGGGAACTTGAAGAGGGCATCCGCCGCTTGGCCCGGGGAGAAAAGACTGCCGAGTTGCCGGCCTTCGCCCTCAAAGAGTTCCGCCGGGTTGCTACCGCCATCGATCAGTTGGCCGCTGCACTGGCAGCATCTCATGCCGCCAAGCACCATCTCGCCCGGCAACTCATCACCGTCCGAGAAGAGGAAAGAGCGGCCCTTGCCCGGGAACTCCACGACGAGATGGGGCAAACCCTGACCGCGATCAGCGTGACCGCCGGATACCTGGAGCTTCATGGGAAGGAACTCGGCCCGGAACGGGTCAGCGAATGCGCCCGAGAACTGCGCCGGGACGTCAAGGCCGGTCGCGAACAATTGCGAACCATGCTGCGCAGCCTGCGCCCTCACGGCCTGGATGCCGCCGGTCTGCGAGGCGCCCTGGAAGAACTGATCGAGGGCTGGCGCCAACGGGTCCCAGGCTTGGCTTTCAGACTCGAACTGCCTGGACGTTTGCCGGAAATTTCCGAAGTCTGTTGCCTCACCCTCTATCGCGTCATCCAGGAGGCCCTGACCAACGCAGTCCGCCACAGCCAAGGCAGCCAGTGCATTCTGACCCTGGCCTGCCTTGATTCGCAACTCCATCTGTCGGTCGTGGACGACGGGCGTGGCCCGCCCTTTGGAGGGTTGATTCGCGGTAGCGGCCTCCTCGGGATGGAAGAGCGCTTGGCGATCGTCGGCGGTGCGCTCCGGATCGACGCTGTTCGCCCCCATGGCCTGGCCCTCCACATGGCCCTACCGCTTTGCTCCGACAAGGAGACCCTGTGATCACTCGCATTCTGCTCGTAGACGATCACACCGTCGTTCGCAGCGGCTATCGCCGACTGCTCGACGCCGAACCAGACTTCCGCGTGGTCGGCGAGGCAGCCAGTGCCGAGGAGGCCAATGAATTGGTTGCCCGCCAGAGTCCCGACCTTGCCCTAGTCGACTTGAGCCTGAAGGGCAGCAGCGGGATCGAAGCGATTCGTGGCATGCTCGCCAGGAGCCCGGAACTTCGCATCCTTGTCCTCTCGATGCACGAAAGCGCCGGCCATGTCACTCAGGCGCTGCGCAGTGGAGCCCATGGTTATCTGACCAAGTACTGCGAACCCACCGAAGTCATCAACGGCATACGTCGTGTGGCAGCCGGACGGCGCGTCTTCTCGCCCGAGATTGCGCAAACGCTGGCTCGTCAGGCCGTCGAGGGCGAAGGCGATCTCTCACAACTCACCCCCCGGGAATTTGACGTTCTGCGTCTCTTCGCCCAGGGGCAAACCTCAAGGGGGATCGCATCCTCAATGCATCTCAGTCCAAAGACCATCCTGAACTACCTTTCCCTGATCCGCCAAAAGCTCGAAGCGGACACCGACTTCCGACTGATCCAATTGGCCGCACGACATGGCCTGGTCGACCTTGCTGATCTCCCGGACATCTAACCTGACCTGCAGAAGCCGCCGCCGACGACGCCGACTTCCGGTGCAACCCTTCGCTAACTAGTCAATTCAGGCTAATATATTGGCGGCGCATTTACTGAAGTTCGATTTCTGCTACACCCTTACACATCCGGAGAAATTCCATGACCCCTCGCTCCATCAAATTCGCTCTTGCCAGTATTCTCCTCGCCGCCAGCGTTGGGAGCGCCTTCGCCGATGCGGCGAACGACGAGAAGATGAAGAAGCTCGCCACCAGTGCCGGCTGTTTCACCTGCCACGCCGTCAGCGGCAAAGGCCCGACTGCCGCCGGCACCGACAAGCCGATCGGCCCCGCTTGGGCTGAAGTAGCCAAGATGTACGGCGGCAAGCCTGGTGCTGCCGATTTCCTCACTCGCGTTGTTCTGGAGGGCTCTAACCCCTACTCCAGCCACTGGAAGAACAAGGTTTCCGGTGTTGCGATGCCCCCCAACGCCGTCGCCATCTCCGAAACCGACGCCCGCTCGCTGGTGTTCTGGATTCTTTCAATGAAGTAATGCCTCATCACGCACTTGGAAAAAAGCCGGGTTTCCCCGGCTTTTTTCATGAGCCGTCGCGGGCGACGGCATTGGGCCGGCCCCGTTGAGCCTCCAATTTGCGGTAGAGGGTGGTCCGGGTAATCCCAAGCTCGCGGGCCGCAGCGGAGACATTGCCGCCATGCCGGGCCAGCGTCTCCTGGACCAGTCGTGCCTGAACCGCCCGCAGGTCCGCGCCAGATGAGCCTTTACTGACTTGAGACTCAAGAATTTCTTGCGGTAGATGCTCCACGTCGACCACCGCTTCCCCGTCGAGCAGAGCGATGGACAAACGCAGCACGTAGCGCAGTTGCCGAAGATTCCCGGGCCAGGAATAACGGCGCAGGAGCCGCAGCGCTTCCGGAGAGACCCGGATCGCCCGACTGGTGGATTCCTCAAGCAAAATTGCGTTCACCACGCGCACAAAATCGCTCCGCTCCCGGAGCGCAGGCAAAGAAACCGTCATTCCCGATAAGCGAAAGAACAGGTCAGCGCGAAAGACTCCTTGTGCCACCATGCTCTGCAAGGGCTGGTGGCTGGCGCAGACCAGGGCAATGTCCACGGGTTGTTCTACCGCCCCCCCCAGGGGAACCACTGCACGCGTTTCAAGTACCCGTAGCAGTACCGCCTGAAGTCCAAGGGGCATGTCGCCGATTTCGTCGAGAAACAGCGTTCCGCCATCGGCCTCGCGGATCTTGCCGGGAGCTCCGGAACGCCTTGCGCCGGTATAGGCGCCGTCGACGTAGCCAAACAACTCCGCTTCGATGAGCCCCGACGGAATGGCTGCACAGTTCACAGCGACAAAGGGTCCGTTCCGACGGCTCCCGCTGGCATGAAAAGCCCGCGCAAACCATTCCTTTCCACTGCCGGTTTCCCCCTGAATCAACAGGGGAATGTCCCTTTCCACGATGCGACGGGCACGCTCCACCGCCTCCGCCATACGGGAATCCTCGGATGGCAGGTCCTCCAGAGTACGCCAATCGCTGGCGCCAGCTCCCCCGGATGGCCTTGTCCAACGAGAGTTGCAACGGTGCTCGACGCGGACGAAACAGGGACGGCGCGCGAAAAGCGAAAGATCGATCGGTTGCCCGCTCCCGTCGCGACATCTACGAAGCACCTGCGACCACGGCATCCCCTGGGAGGATGCCAGATTCCTTCCGGGAACCCAATCCTGCGGCAACATCGACTCCGCTGCCCTGTTCCGGGCGAGCAATCTGCCGTCCGAATCGAAAACTGCAAGCCCATCGAGAGGCGAACCAAGCAGCGCACTCTCCGACTGAACGCGCATGACGACTCCCACATCCGGCATGCCTTCAAGCAATCGATCCTCCACCACGCACCGGTGGAGATCAAGCAGGGCGCGACCGCAGACAGGCTCGACGGGCTTCAGGGCCACAACCGCAAGCCACGCAGCCGGTCTGCCTTCCGGACCGAAGACGGGAGCTGCCAAACCAAACAGGTCTCCACCCGTGCATCCCGATAAGCGTACGAGTCCGGATTCAAGGGAATCCCGGACAACGAAGGCATCGCCAAATAGCGCTGCGGCATCTGCCCCCAGCGCCAAGCCCAGGGCCGCCACCGCCTCTTGGGCCAAAGCATCTCCCAGAAGGGCGATGACGATCTGGGCTGCATCGGTCAACAGCACCAAAGTCGAGGAGCCAATCAGCAACCGGCGAAACGCCTCTAGGACCGGCCTCGCGACGACCACGAGCGGATTCGCATTGTGATCCGCGAAAGCGCAGCCTGCCGTGCTCAAAGCTCCATCGCGCGAAATTTTCGATCCTGTCGGCTGCAATCCGCGGACTGCCAGGTTTGATCGTAGCGAGGTCAATTTGCTTGCCATGGCGCCAACATGCACGTTTCGTGCCGTAACCGAAATGGGCTCCAGCTCCCCCCAGGGCAATATTCCTTTGCTCCAGAGCTGAACAATTGCTACGCATCTGACCAGCACGTCTTACTGCCAGAGCCCTCCCGGGGATCGCCAAAAAACCTGGACATGGCTCTGTTTTTTATAGAGTTTTTGTAAAGGATATGATTTTTTTTCGGTTGGCACGCCCCGTGCTGGGGCAAGCTGTTGGTCGCTTGCCGCAAAGTCTCCCCGCGGGCGCCGCAGCAGTATTTGTTGCCCCATCTCGACTTTTCAGCGGACGGGACCAACGGAGAAAGTTAGTAAGGAGATGTCACAGAATCTTTCTGCGGCACCGGCTCGGTCAACCAATCTTCGTATCAGACGCTAATTTCTCACCGCCTTCGGAGAAATCTCGATGTCGTTTCGCCCGATTTGCCACAACCTGTCGGAACTTAGCCCTTCAGCGCGTACTCCTCGGGGCCTTACCGTTGGCGTCGCTGCTGAATCCCTTCAAACCTTCTGATGCTGGCGGGTCCCCCATGGGACCGGTCGCATTGTCTGACCCACCCAAGAAAGGAAAATAACCATGCTGCAGAAAACTCTCGTTCCCCTGGTTCTCGCCGCCGCCTGCGTTGCCCTTCCGGCCCAGGCCTCCGAAGCCATCGTCAAGAAAGCCCGCTGCGTCTCCTGCCACGCTGTCGACAAGAAGATGGTTGGTCCCTCCTACAAGGACGTCGCCGCCAAGTACAAGGGCGACGCCAGCGCCCCCGCGAAGCTTGCGGAAAAAGTTCGTGCCGGCGGCAGCGGCAACTGGGGACAGGTCCCCATGATGCCCCACGACAAGGAAAAGATCAGCGACGCCGATCTGGCCGAAGCCATCAAGTGGATTCTTTCGCTCCAGTAAGCGATCGAGGGGGGGCGCAATGCCCCCCTCTTTTCCCTGTCTTTCCGTAGGTTCTCGGCCTAGGTTCTGCTACGCCCCGGGAGCATGCGGCTGAAAGTGCCATCCCGTCGGAACGCATGCAGGAGGGCAGCTCCCACGTGGACTCCGACTAGGCCCATCCCTCCCCACACAAGAATCTCATGGGCAAGTTTGAATGCTTCATTCAAATTCTTGTCCGGCCACCCTGCCTTGGGAAGCGGCACACCAAAGAACTTCATCGGGTATTCGGTAAAGGACGACGAGAGATAGCCTGCCAGAGGGGCCAGAACCAGAAAGACATAGAGCCCGTGGTGGACCGCCTTGGCGGCAAGAATTTCGATGCGGCGACCCGACAAGGCCGGCGGAGCACTAT
Organism: Azonexaceae bacterium; assembly: GCA_009469685.1. The sequence continues at coordinate 38,114 of SSTA01000098.1, forward strand.
ACCGGCGCCACATCAGCCGCATCAAGACCAGCAGGAAAGCAAGCAGGCCGAGCGATTTGTGCAGGCTGAATGCAGCGCTACGCTCGGGGCCTTTAGGAATATCGAGCATGGTCCAGCCGAGCCAGAACAGCCAGAGCACCAGGGCAGCCTGGAGCCAATGCACCGCCACTGCGGGCAAACTATAACGCTGTATCGCCAATCGCTTTTCCTTCCGGAACCACGCCCGCGCGTCCTGCGCGGCAGTTGGCGCCGATCCGGCGCAGCCGGATCGGACCGGATGTCACGAGTTCAGCCAGGCTGATGAGTGATCCCGTGGCGCTTGAAGATCCCGGCAATCGTGCCGTCGTTCTTCAATTCGACCACTGCCTTCGACAAGGCACTCGCCAGGTCCATTTCCTCAGCCTTGACGGCCATGCCTATGGGCCAATTTCCAACCCGCAGTTCGGGCATCTCGACCGTATCGATGGAGAAACCCGACTGACCCTGCAGCGCCGCTTCGAGTTCTGCGCGCGGACCCATGATCGCAGCGATACCGCCACTGACAAGGCTCTTGGCCGCTTCGCCATTGGATTTGAAGTGCACCACGTTTTCGCGCAGTCGCCCGTTCAAAGCGGAGAGCAAGAAGTGATCCGACAGCGTCGCCAACTCAACGCCGATTTTTTCGCGGGTAAAGACCTCGAGCGCCACCGCCGCCGACCCGACCACCCTCTGGACCTTGGCAGGATTGCGGGCAATGGCGATGGATTCGCGATGATAGGGTCCGAAAATTCTGACCTTATCGTTTTGCTTGGCAAGATGCTCGTCCACCGGCACGTGCATCATGACGTCGGCTGGCTGGGTTCCGAGGTAGTGCCCCTTCCAGACCATATTGCGCAGATCGTCGCTCATGTCCTCATCGGCATTGAATCCGACGACCTCGGCAGTCAATCCCAATTTCTCAGCGAGCGCCCGACCCACTTCAGCATCGATGCCCTTGGCATTGGCCGAATAGGGTGGAAAATCGTTGTAGACGGCGATCCGCAAGCGGCCCCGCTTGCGGATCGCGTCAAGTTCATCTGCCGCTACGGGAAGTACCCCGGCCAAGGGCAAGGCGGCCAAACCCTTCAGCCAGAGACGGCGATCATTCGACATGCACGGCTTCCAGGTAAGCACGGATCGCCCACATCGCTTCCTGCTTGAAGGTCCCTTCAAACGGAGGCATATAGACGCGACCGTCGCGAACCGAACCCTTACGAACGCGCTGCATGAAAATCTCGTCCCCCTCGTCGCCGAGCGGAAGATAACGCAGATCCGGGGCAATGCCGCCGGAGATGGCTTCCAGGCCATGGCAACGGGCGCAGTTCTGGTTGTAGGCGGAAGTACCGATCTTGATTGCGGTTTCGTTCTTACGGTAGGGGTTGCTCTTCAACCACTCGTCCCCGACGGGCTTCAGTCCGGTGGTGTCGACGGCTTGCGGCACAACGTCGCCGTGGGAGAACACGGGGGTGGAAGCAGCGGAAATCAGGCAGGCTACCGCAAGCGACGACAAAAAGCGGAAGGAAATGTTCACATTGGCTCCTTATAAGTTTGCGGACAACGGCGATAAACCCTGGATTTGAGCAAGTCCCATACCACGCTCTGCGCCAGGTGAGGGGAATCGCAGTTTACACGTTAACGCGCGAAAAGTTACGTTGGCGTACGCCTCGGGGAGAAAATCCTCCGCTGCCCTGCTCCGCCTATTGCTAATAAAATGTGCAGGTGTTACGTTATTAAACACAAAAATATAGAAAAGATAACAAAAGAGGAGTGGAGCAGCAGATGGGACAATTACAGCAGTCTGCCGAAGGCCATGGGGCTCGGCTGAAGCTTGCGCGAGAAATTTTCTTCAATCAGGGTGACCTGCCCGAAGGTTTGGTGGATCCTCTGGTTTTGCGTTCCTGGGAACGCTGTAGGCGCTTCGGCTTGGCCGAATCCGGTTTCATCCCGGCTTCGGATTCCCTTGATCGCGTCGCTCTGAAGACCGAACTTGATCGTCAACGTAACTTGATCGCGGTAAGCCGCCCGATCATGGAACACGTCTTTGAGCAAATCCGGGAATCCAGCAGCATGGTCATTTTGGCCGACGCAAACGGATTGCTGCTTCACACCCTCGGCGATCCGGATTTCGTCAGCCGTGCCGACCGGGTCACCCTTTCTCCGGGTGCCTCCTGGGATGAAAACCGCCGCGGCACCAATGCCATCGGCACCGCTCTGGCGGAAGAGGGCTACGCGGCGATTCTGGGCGCCGAGCATTTTCTGGAGCACAACAGTTTCCTGACCTGTTGTGCGAGTCCCATTTTCGGCCCGGACGGGAGGCTCCTGGGGGTCATCGACATCTCGGGAGACTACCGGAACCAGCAGCGTCATACCCTCGGGCTCGTACGCTTGTCTTCTCAGATCGTCGAACGCCGCCTCTTCGAGCACAACCACAGCCGCGACATTCTCGTGTGCTTCCACCCCAATGGGGAATACCTGGGCAGTCCCAAGGAAGGGATGGCTGCAGTTTCCCCGGACGGTCAGATCCTGGCGATCAATCGCGCCGGATTGGATCTCTTGGGAATTCGCAGAGTCGAAGCGGTTCGGCGCGATTTCTCCATGGTCTTCGAAACCAATCTCTCAGGCTTGATCGATCGCTTGCGGCCCGATTCCCAGGCTCTGAGCGAAATCTCGGTGAACGGCGGACGCTTCCAGGTCCAGTTGCGCGGGCAGATTCCTGCTTCGACCTTCTCGGGAAGGATTTTCGACGACACGTCGATCGCTGCCAGGCCGCCAAGACGCCAGGAAGGCGCTCCAAATTCGCTGCTCACCCTCGACACCCTGAACGCCGGCGACCCCCAATTTCAGTCTGCCATCGCACGGGCAAGGCGCATTCTCGGGAAGGACATTCCCATCCTCATCCAGGGCGAGTCCGGCGCCGGCAAGGAAATGTTCGCCAAAGCGTTCCACAACTCAGGGACTCGTCGCAGCGGCCCGTTCATCGCCCTGAATTGCGCGGCGATCCCCGAGACCCTCATCGAATCGGAACTCTTCGGATACCAGGGTGGGGCATTTACAGGTGCCCGCAAGGAAGGTGCTCCAGGAAAGATTCAGCAGGCCCATGGCGGAACCTTGTTCCTCGACGAGATCGGGGACATGCCCCTCAATCTCCAGGCCCGCCTGTTACGGGTCTTGCAGGAACGCAGCATCACTCCGCTCGGGAGTTGCCGTGCCGTCCAGGTGGACATATCCCTGGTCTGCGCAACCCATCGTCGCTTGCGTGAGGAAGTCGCGCGGGGCAGTTTCCGCGAAGATCTTTATTATCGCCTCAACGGACTCTGCGTCACGCTTCCGGCGCTGCGCGAACGGAACGACTTGCGCATTTTGGCGGAAGCGCTCGTGCGAGGTGAAGTGGGCACGAATAGCGCGGTTCGCTTTTCGGAAGCAGCCATGCGGGCAATGGAACGCTATCCCTGGCCCGGCAATATTCGCCAACTGAGCAATGTCATCCGTGTCGCCCTTGCGCTCCTCGACGAACACGAAACGGTGATTACCGAAAACCACTTGCCCGAAGAGCTCTTTGAACTGAAGAGCGACTCACCGGGATCTGCGGCCAGCGGCTCCGAAGCGCAAGCCGGAACAAGTTTCGGCCCGACTGGCGAAGGAAGTCGCAGTCTTGAGGAAATTGGCAGACAAGCCGCCCTGCGCGCCCTCGATACGGTCGGCGGAAATATCTCCGCCGCCGCCCGTCAACTCGGCATCAGCCGCAATACGCTCTATCGCAAGTTGGGGCGCCTGTAGCCCGCCGCGCTCGCGGCGGATTGAATCCTGCCTGCAGCTTCCGCAACTAGGGCTTTGCCGATTGCACGATGGAGAGCATCCGGGTCTACCGGTTTGCTGACGAAATCGTTCATGCCGGCAATGAAACGGGCTCCCGGTCTCCTGCAAGAGCATAGGCGGTCAAGGCATTTCTCGGGACCGGCGCGCCCACCGGTTTAGGCATCACGGTGCGCATGGCGGCGGAGAAAAAAGAGGAGAATCGTCGCTGCCGCCCAGAGAATTCCAAGGGACGCCAGCGTCGTCTTGAGTGCGCGGCGCCGAAGATCGCCCAGCACTTCCTCCTGATCCACTCTTGGCAAGAGGACCCAGGTCCTACCTTTGATGGGCTCGGCTGCTGCGCCCACCGGAACGCCGCGACAGTCTACGCCATCGATCTCCAGTGTGCCTTGAACGAGAGCCTGGTAGGCAGGCAGTGAGCTTTGGCCGGTGGGGAGCCGCGCCATCCCGGACTCGTCATGCGGACAGGCGGCAGCAAGACCGTGGAACATCCAATCCTCCGCTGCTCTGCACAGGCCGTGTCTCCGCACAACGCGTGGGTCACGCCCAGGAGCGCAACGTCGGAAGCAGGCAAGCTGCAAGGTCAACGTTCAGGATCACATCGGCAGGAGGTCAACCATCCTGAGCAGCGTCGTCAACGATCCGAGCAGCCGGGGGCAATTCGGCCGTCCTATACTCGATCAGAGCGGCAAAGCATCAGACAATCGTGATCGAGATTCGTAAAGGTTCACAACCCGTAAACTTGCCCGCCCGACAACGCCGCCTCGCCATCAATGGCGTCTGTGCTGTTCTGGTCATCTAAATCCAACAAGCGCCACCGCGGTAACATTGGGGTTTTTCTTCTCAGCTCTCATGCGCCACCCTACCCAGGTCCTCTATTCCGGCGAGCAGCCGTTTCCCATTCTGCCTGCAGTAGACCATTACGCCGGATCGGAAAAGCTGATCTCCAAAGCCCTTGAACTCCAAGCCGACCTTGGGCCGATCTTCGACGTGACCTGCGATTGCGAAGACGGTGCGCGAGCCGGTGCGGAGAGCGAGCATGCGCATATGGCAGCGGCGATGATTGCCTCACCCGCCAACCGGTTCGGACGGGTCGCCCTGCGCATTCATGATGTCACGCACCCACACTGGCGCCGTGACTTGGAGATCGTCGTGCCACGCGCGGGCGACCGGCTCCCCTTCGTCACCCTGCCGAAACCTCAAGGCGTCAAGGATGTCCAGATCCAAATCGCCGGGCTACGGGAAATCGAGGCCGCCCACGGCGTCGCCCGACCGATTCCCGTTCATGTTCTGATCGAGACTCATGGCGCGCTGCGCCAGGTCTGGGACATCGCCGCTCTCCCCGGTGTCGAGAGCCTGGATTTCGGACTCATGGACTTTGTTTCCGGTCACCACGGTGCCATTCCCGGGCGGGCGATGACCAGCCCGGGACAATTCGATCATCCGCTGATTGCCCGCGCCAAGACGGAAATCGCCGCAGCGGCCCTGGCTCACGGCGTCGTCCCCACCCACAACGTGACGACGGAACTCAAGGACCGGGAGATCATCCGAGGCGACGCCCGGAGAGCCCGTGAGGAGTTTGGCTTCCTGCGGATGTGGAGCATCCATCCCAATCAGATCCTGCCCATCGTCGAAGCGCTCCGGCCGGATTTTTCCGATGTCGAGACTGCTCTGGACATTCTCGCAAAGGCACAGGACCACGACTGGGGACCGGTCCAGCATGGCGGCAAGCTCCACGACCGCGCATCCTACCGTTACTGGTGGGACCTCCTTGCCCGCGCTCGATCCACCGGCATGCCCATTCCGGCCGAAGCCCAGACCCGCTTCTTCGGCGGCGACTGATACCCATTCAGTCTCGATCTTGCTGCCGATACTGTACCGGGACGACCGTGTGGTGGTCATCGACAAGCCGCCCGGGCTCCTGGTCCATCGTTCCCAAGTGGACCGGCGCGAAACCCGATTCGCGATACAGCTCCTGCGGGACCAGATCGGTCGACGCGTCTGGCCCGCCCATCGTCTGGACCGAGGAACTTCAGGGGTGTTGATCTTCGGCCTCGACCCGGAGACGGCAGCATTTCTCGGGCGCCAATTCGCCTCTGGCGAAATTGCCAAAACCTACCGGGCTCTGGTCCGCGGCCACCCACCTGAGCAGCTCACGATTGACCACCCCCTCGACCGGGTTGAGGATCCCTACTTGCTGGGGCCCAGCCCATCCTCCGGAACCCAAGAAGCCTGCACCCGCCTGCGGCGGCTCGCGCGCTTCGAGCTCGACATCCCGATCGATCGTTATCCCACCAGCCGCTACGCCCTGGTCGAGCTACTTCCGGAGACTGGCCGTCGCCACCAGTTGCGCCGCCACCTCAAGCACATTGCCCACCCCATCATCGGCGATGCCACCTACGGGAAGGGGCGACACAATCGCTTCTTTGCCGAGCACTTCGACTGCCATCGTCTGCTTCTGGCCTGCACGGGCTTGGTGTGGCGCCACCCCGACGATGGGCGAGGCATCGAAACGAAAACGCCAGTGGGCGACACCTTCGCCGCGACACTGGCGCTACTGGGCTGGACCGACGATCAGTAGCCGATCGAGGATTCCAGTTCTTCCTGGCGCTTGATCTCCCTCTCCAGGTCGATCAAATCGGCACCCAAAGCATCCCGGGCAGAAACCATCCCCACCGGACCACCATCGTCGTCGACGACCGGGACATGCCGAAAGCCGCCCTCAGCCATCATGTGAAGGGCATAGGCCAGGGGCTTGCCGGCCCGGATGGTCTGCAGATCTGTAACCATCACTTGGGAGACCCGCGTCTTGTCCGGGTCAAGTCCGGCCGCCAACACTTTATTCAGCGCATCCCGCTCGGTAAAGATGCCCGCAATACGCCCGGCGTCTACGATCAGTAAGGCACCAATCTTCTTCTGCGCCATCAATCGACAGGCTTCGCGGACGGTGTCGTTTCTTCCAGCAGTAATCAGGGGGCGTCCGGCAATGACGTCGCGGATGAGTCTCCTGGGCATGGTCTTCTCCTCTGTTAAGTGCTCTAACTCTCATGGTGGCCGACTTCTCCCGGGTTTGCAAGGCCGTACCCTGGGGACTTCCCGGAGTGAGTTCTGGCCACCGCAGGACGCCCAAAAAAACGATTACGGGCGTTTTTTACATTTAAGCCGTTCATGCAACTTTTTAGCTTAATAACACCTTATTCGCCATATTTCAATCCGACTCCCCCGCAATTTCCCCTTCCTGGATGACCTCGCAACCCCCTTTTCATTGGGCGCTCGATCGAACTGTTCACCGATGAAAGTGGGGACACGGGGCCAACGGTAAAGGGCCTGCGCCTCCGGCGCTTACGGCAGACTACCCCGGCGGCGGTTTCCCGGTTGGAAAGGGCAAGCAACCCTGCCCGCTGCAGCCCCCTTGCTGACCGCAGCATCGATTGGCCAACGGGCTCTCGCCCCTGGGACGTTAAGGAATTCACGCGTGTGCGGGTAGCGCCAACTTATAATGGCCCGTCACCCTCCGGGTCTCCCAAGCCATCCATGCGCCTGCGTTCATCCCTGCTCGTCCTGCCCGCCATTTCCCTCGTCGCCTACGCCCACGCCGCCGACCCCAAGGCAGCCCGATATTACGAGGACGCCCTCAAGCGTTACGAAATGCAGGACTTGAACGGGACGATCATCCAGCTCAAGAATGCGATCCAGATCGATCGCAACATGCTGGCCGCCCAACTGTTAATGGGCAAGGTCGCCCTGGCCAATGGCGATCTGCCGACCGCAGAAGCCGCTTTCGAGGAAGCGCTGCGCCTGGGCGTCAGCCGTGCCGAGGTCTCGATTCCGCTGGGCCAGGCCTATCTCCTCCAAGGCAAGTTCGACACGCTTCTGGAGCGAATCTCCGCCGTGGGACTCCCCGCGACGACGCAATCCGAAGTGCTTCTGCTGCGCGCCAATGCCCTGGCCAACAAGGGCAATCGGCAGGCGTCCCTGCGAATGCTTGAAGAAGCCCTGGCGGTTGACGCCAAATCGGTCAACGCCCGTCTTGCCCTCGCGATGGTGCATATCCAGGCTGGCGATTTCCAGCGGGCGCGCGCTTTTGTCGATGAAGCCAACAAACTTGCGCCGAACGATGCCGGGGCCCTGACCATGACGGCTTCCATCGCCCACGCACGAGGCGACCTGGCGGGTGCCCTCGAAGCCTACGGCAAGGCCATCGAGAGAGGACCGAAATTGATCGATGCGCGGGTTGCCCGAGCCGCTTTGCTCATCGACCTGGGACGTCTGGACGAGGCTGATCGGGATTTGACCGAATCGCTGCAACTGGTGCCCAACGAACCTCGGGCTTCCTATCTGCGTTCGCTGATTGCGGCATCCCGCGGCGACAGCGCCACGGCAAAAGCGGCGCTGAAGCAGGTGACCGATACCCTGGATCGCGTCCCGGCCAACATTCTGACGGCCAATCGACAAATGCACTTTCTGGTGGCTTTGGCCCACTATGGGCAGGGCAATCAGGAGCGCGCGGTCGACTATCTGGCTACCTTTCTGCGGGAAAATCCCAATGACCCGCCGGCCACCAAGCTTCTGGCCAAGATTTACCTGGAGCGGGATGACAAGACCCGCGTCATCGCCCTGCTCGAACCGCTGCTGCGCATCCAGCCCAAGGATCCAAACGCGCTCTCCCTACTGGCCATGGCGCACATGCAGGACCACAACTACCGCAAGGCCGCGGAGCTGCTCGATCGAGCCACCAAGATCACCGAAGACGGAAATCTGAGAACCTCTTACGGCTTCAGCCTCATGGGATCGGGCAATGTCGACTCGGGCATCGAACAACTGCGTCAGGTCTTCAATCGGGATCCTCGGCAGTCCCGGGCCGGCCTGATGCTCTCGGCACTCCAACTTCAGTCCGGCGAACCCAAACGTGCCATCGAAGTCCTGGACCGCATGGTCAAGGCCGATCCGGAAAACCTGACCGCCCTCAACATGCTCGGCGTCGCGAAGGCCGCCCAGGGCGACCGCGCGGGAGCCAGGAAGACCTACGAGCAGGTTCTCGCCAAGGATGCGGGCTATCAGGCTGCAGCCCTCAATCTCGCTCGCCTCGATCTCGTCGAGGGCAAGACGGACCAGGCCCGCCAGCGCCTGAATCGCGTGCTGCAAAGCGATCCGAGCAATGTCGATGCGATGATCGATCTCTCCGCAACCGAAGAAAAAGCCGGCAACACCAAGGAAGCGGTGCGCTGGATGGAAAAAGCCCGGGACGAGCCCAGCGGCGCAGTACGCGGCGCGATCCGACTGAGCCGCCTGCACTTGCGCCTCAACTCCCCCGACGCTGCCGTCGCCGCGGCGAAGGATGCCGTTTCACGGGATGCCGAAAATCTGACTTCCCTCGAAAACCTCGCCCGCGTCCAATTGGCCGTCGGTGACCGGAGGGCAGCCCGCGAAACCCTGGCGGATATGGCGCGCTATGCCAATTACGACGCCGAGAAGCAGCTCGCGGTCGCCAACCTACAGCTCGCCGCCGGGAATCCCTCCGGAGGAGCGTACAGCCTCGAGAAGGCGCTCGGAACGAAACCCGACTGGATTCCCGCCCTGGCGCTCTACACGGAAATTCACATTGCCCAGAACGATTTCGCCAAAGCCGAACAGCGCATCAAGACCATTGCGGAGAAGAATCAGGGATCGCTCCTCGCCAGCAGGCTGTCGGGAGACCTCGCCTTTGCCCGCCGCCAATTCCCGGCAGCGCTCAATCACTACGCCAATGTCCAGCGTAAGGAAAATTCCCAAGACATCGCGATCCGAATTTTCCGTACCCACGTCGCCGCGGGCGAACCCGGCAAAGGCATGGGGGCACTCGAGAAGTGGCATCGCGAGCATCCGGAAAATCTGGCGGTTCTGCGCATCCTCGCCGACGGCCACCTGCAAAGCAACAACCTCAAGGCTGCCCGGACCGCCTACGAAAAGATTCTTGCCAGTCGCCCCGACGATGGCGAAATCCTCAACAATCTGGCCCAGGTCGCCCTGCAGCAGGGCGACACCGGAGCCTTGAAATTCGCCGAGCGGGCGGTCGCCGCCCGCCCTCAGGATGCCCGCTTCATCGACACCCTGGGTTGGATTCAGGTTCGCCAGGGCCAGGTCGACAAGGGGCTTGCCTTGCTTCGCGATGCGCGACTGCGCGAGGCGGCCAACGCCGACATCCGCTTTCACCTCGCCTATGCGCTCAATCGGGTGGGGCGCAAGGCCGAGGCCCGGGACGAGATCAACGAAGCGTTCAAGATCGGCGGCCGATTCGAGGACGCCGAACAGGCCAGAAAACTTCAGGCCGAGCTGAGTCGATGACCGGAACCGTGTCGAGATTTCTTACACGCCGCCCTGGCGACAGCCAGGCACCGTTTTCATGTGTATGATTTAAAATGTAAAAATAAACTGGTTCGATAATTGCTTAGTACAGGGCAACACGAGAATCTCCGGTAGAGGAAAAGATGAACAAAGCCCGCGTTTCGATCATAGCCGCGACCCTAGGTCTGACCGCCCTGCTGGTTTCCGGTCAGGCGGCGGCGGTCACGACCACCACTTGGAATTGGCCTGGTACAGTCTCCGATACCGAAGGCGGCGTCACCGGCACTCTGGCTGGTTACTCCTCTTCTGGCGTCGTAAACAACCTCACCGCCGAGACTCCGGTTTACTACGGCGCATCCTACGGCTGGGGCGTCTGCAGTTCCGGCGAGGATTGCCAGAGTCCGCAACATGCCATGGACAATGACGGCCGCAGAGAGTCGCTGTTGGTCACCTTCGCGTCCCAGCAAGTCAAGTTGACCGACATTCAGCTCGGCTGGGCTCAGCAGGGCACCACTTATGGCAGCGCCGACATTTCCGTCGTCGCCTATGTCGGCTCGGGCAAGCCGACGATGACTGGCATCTCCTATAACGGCATCAGCACTTCCGCGGACTGGAAGGTGATCGGAAATTATGCCAACGTTGCGCCGGACGCCAATTTGAGCCTCGGTAACACCACGGTCTATTCCAGCTTCTGGCTGATCGCCGCCTACAACCCAGTGTTCGGAACCTGTACCGGTTGCGAAAGAGCTTCGGGCAATTACGATTACGCAAAGCTTTACTCGGTCACGGGTAGCAAGTCGGGTGGCGACCAGCAGGTTTCCGAACCCTCCTCGATGGCGCTGCTGGGCATTTCCATGCTCATCGGAACCATTGGCCTGCGTCGGCGCCAGAACCCCGTCGCAGAGTAAGCCCGCGAGGGTTCAAGCAAACGGCCCGCGATGCGGGCCGTTTTTTTGCTGAGTCTCCCGAAGACTCCGCCGGGGGATCAGCAGGGTTTCCCGGCCTTGCACCCCTTGAGCAACCATAGGGAAATGACCCCCGCCGCCTCGTTGGCCATTGCCTTGCGAGCCATCGAGCCGGCGTCTCGGCCGGAATTCGTCTTCAGCAGCGGGTCCGCCCCTGCTTCGAGCAACAATTGGGTGTGCTTGGCATTCTGGGTGTAGGCGGCCATATGGAGCGGCGTCGCCCCCTCCTTATCGCGCGCGTTAGGGTCGGCCCCGGCAGTAATCAGCGCCTTCAGAGCGGAGAGGTCCGGATTGGTGGCCGCCAGATGCAGGGGGGTCGAACCCAGTTCAGTCCTGACGTCCCGCGCTGCAGGATTTTCCTTGAGGATGGCCTGCACCTGCTTCCCGTTCCCGATCCGGGCCGCGTCGTGGATAGCTTGATCGTGGGCTCCCAGGGTCTCTGCCAGAGCCGGCGACGCCGCGATCCAGACAGCCAGACCGGCAACCAGCACGCTGCTTCGATAGCGATCCATGAATTTCCTCCGCGGGCAATGGGTGAAGGTGGTGAGTCTAGCCTCAATGGAGTTTAGACAGATTGATCGACTGCAAAATCGCGCGGCCTGACGCAATTCTTTCCTGTCGGGAGGAGGTCAGGCTCGCCCAGGTGCGTCAGAAGCTTCTTCACCTCGGTCAGGTCGTCGATGAAAGCGATCACTTGCAGAATTTTCTGACGTGGCTTTTCAAGGAATGCGCCGAAGGCGAGCCGTTCATCACCCCGGGCGTCCGGTTTCGGCGCCCGATTGACCGCGCCTCGTGGCGACACCCATGCCGCTTCCCTGGCCTTCGATTCTGCATCTGCTTGCTGCCGGGACCTTTATCGCCATAGTTGGCCTCAATGCCCGCCGCACACCTTTCCGGAGACCTGACTGGCGACGCCCGGGCCGCTTGAGCAGCGGCCCGGCGGGGCTACCAATGCCAGTGATGTTTCTTGATTCCCATGCGGTTGTTTCGCGGCGAGCGCATATGATTCCTCGGCGGCGAGTAAAGGAGGTGGTCCAGCCCTCGCTCGTGCAAACATGAAACGAACTTCTCGTCGAAGAAGCTGCTCCTGTATGCGTGTTGCGACAGGTCTATGTCGCCAAATGCGTTTACCTCCAGTATTTTTGGGCCGTCCGCGCAGAGCGCTATATCCCATCCAGGGCAAATGAACCCCGGAAACGCTTTCTGGGCGTCAGTTACCAGGTCAATGACCTCGCTCCATTTTGGAACCTGGAATCCTACAATTTCGGCGTTGGTTGTCGGGTGTTTTGGGATTTCTGTCTGTTGCAGCCCAACGCCCGAGATAGCGCGAATGACTTTTCCTGTCTTAATGTCTACGGCCGCAAGCATGTTGCCGCTGGCGCCGTGTTCAAAATTATCGGAATCCCTAATTCCTGCGTTTATTTTCAGTATGGCCTTTGTAACCCGTGCCTCATTCTGCGTCAGGAATGTATGAATGCGCAGGCCGGAAATCTTGTCGGATCCTGTCAAGGTCCGCAGATCTTGATGTGAGGAGAGTGGCTCTTGGAATATCCATCCCAGCGTTCCTCCTGCGTCCAACGATGTGCAGAAGTCTTCAATTGAATCCGCGTTCCCATTTCCGAATAACACTTTACTTCCATCGAAGCCTTTTACCAAAGTGTTGCCTCTGCCGTATGATCCGAAGGCGCGCTTGATATAAACTGGAAGGTTTCCAGATTGAGAGAAGAATTGTGCGACCTGTTCTGTTGACTGCAGTTGGGGTATGCAAGAGGGGCGTATGCAGCGATACGTAGCCTTCACCTCCGGTATTGGAAACTTGAGCCCCGACAGAAGTCCATACATCGTGAATTTGTCCAAGCTCAAAAATCGCGAATAGTCGTCAATAAGCATGTCCTCGATGGCCGCTTGAGTTCTCTGTCCGCCAAAGGCCGCTTTCGTGGCCCATGGAATGTCATTCTTATACAGTTGAAAATCGATGTATTCTGAATAACCAAGGCGGGTCTTGGAGAAGCGTAGCCGCGTTGCTTCAATAATCAGCGAGAGGAGTGAGCGGCTCGACAACGAGGCGGCGCGTTTGTATGTATTCAGTAGTTTCATTTCGTTGAGAAGTCAATGAAGTCGAAGCGAGCGGATTTCGCGATCGTGGATTTATCGATTCCTTTCAAGAAACACATCCTAACTAATTGAAAGTTTGGATGGTTTTAAGTGGTCACAGCCAGGGGGGTGAGTTGGAAGCCGAGTTTTTTAGCGCGCTTGGCGAGGTGGTGCATGACGCGCTGGCGGTACCGTTCCTCGTAATAGTCCTGCCCCTGGTCCGTATATTCCGTTCCCTTGGTCAGCATCGTGTAGATCAGGCGGGCCAGTTTATGGGCGGTGGCGGTGATGG
>SSTA01000415.1 GCA_009469685.1 Azonexaceae bacterium
GTAGAGGAGATCGATGGACCAGTAGGGGACGATGGTCCAGGGCAGGAAGGGGATGGCGCGCTCCCAGGCGAAGTGGACGCTGGTGGTGACCGCGCGGGCCTCTGCGATGCGGTTGGCGTAGCCATAGCTGAGGAAGAAGAGGGGGGCGAGGAACGCCAGCCAGGCGAGGCTGCGCCGCCAGGGCAGGGATTCGGGCGGCGCAGCCGCCATCGGAGTCAATCGGAAGACCTCGGGGGACTCCGGAAACGATTCATGACCCGGGCCTCCGGCGGGCCAGGGAGACGGTGAAGATGCCCCAGCGGTCGATGCGCTGTTCCAGCTTTTCGAAGCCGGCCGCGGCGACCAGTTGATCGAGCTCGGCCTGACTCCGGCGGCGCATGACCCAGGCGACGCCGTCCCGGTGGCTGGTGAGGGCGCGGGCGATCAGTTCCAGTTGCGGGTGCCAGGGCTGGCCGGTGTAGATCAGGTAGCCGCCGGGTTCGATGGCCTCGGCGAGACCGGCCAGGGATTCCCGCACCCGGGCATTGTCCGGGAACAGCTCATAGAGTCCGGAGACGATACCGACATTGGCCTGGGGGGAGAGGGCGGCGAGGGACTTCCTGTCGAAGGCATCGCCCTGTTCAAAGCTGCCGATGTCGGTACAGCCGCGTTCGGCGAGCAAGGTCCGGCCGGCGGCGACGTTGATCGGACTGTAATCCCGCAGACGGATGGAGCGGGGCCGACGGGGGACGCTGGGCAGGGCATCGAGGACATAGCGGCCGTGGCCGGCGGCAACGTCCAGGATGTGGGCGGGACGGCCTTCTTCGGCGAGGCGGGCGAGCGCCCGCCGGAGGAGCTCCTCCAGATGGCGCTTGCGTTCCCGGATGCCGCGCCAGCCGATGGCGTTGAGATAATTGCGGTCGATGAGCCGGCCCAGAGGGCCCCAGCCGGTGGCGACATTGCGGTAGATGTAATCCAGGGTGCTGCCGGAATCGAAGCCGGTGGTCTGCCCCAGGCGCAGGCCTGCGGAGAGGCAGGCGCCGAAGCGCAGGGCAGCACGGGTGGCGGCCCAGTAGAGACCTCGGGGCGAAAGGAGCGGCAGGGGCGCTGCCAGCGCTTGCGCCTCGTCGAAACTCGCTCCGCGGCGGTCGGCATCGGCCAGATTCGTCACGGCCGGAGACAGGGCAAAGCGCTCGACGATGAAGCGCCGCACCTGGGCGATGGCGGGCTGGCGGTCCCGCTCGCCCAGGGTGTCGTGAAAGAAATCGGAAAAGACGTGCTTTTCCTTGATCGGGCTGCCCAAGCGGGCAAAGAAGTCGTGCTGCGGGCCGGGATGAACCACCCAGTCCCGGCCCGAGAGGAGCAACTGGGTTGGGGTGACCATAGCCGCGGCGTCGGCGACCACCCGCTCGGCGACATCGTAGAGTTCGAGCAGGATGTTGGACGAAATGGCACGGCTGATCAGCGGATCGCGGTCGTAGTCGGCCTGGCGCTCCGCGTCCTGGGTGAGAAAGCGGGCCTTGACGTAGCTCTGGACGTAGAAATTGCCCCTCAGCGCCTGCAGAAGCCGCAATCCCGGCCGGGCGAGGGGGACGTAGAGCTTGACCTTGAAGGCCGGTGCGGCCAGCACTTGGCAGCGGATCGGCGGGGCGTAGTCATGAACCCAGGCGGCGACGGCGACGGCCCCCACGCTTTGCGCGACCACGGCCACGTCCCGGGGATCGAGGCCGTGGGCGGCACCAAGATGATCGACGAAGGTCTGCACGTCGCGGACGGTGAAGTCCAGGCCTGGCGAGTAGCCGCGAGGGCCGGGCGAGCGGCCGTGCCCCCGGGCGTCCCAGGCGAAGAAATCGAAATCCGGCAGGTCGAGTTCGTCGACCAGATGGGCCATGCGGCCGGAGTGCTCGTGGCCCCGGTGGAAAAGCAGGATGGCGCCCCGCCGGGGGGTCGTGGCAGGCCAATGGCGGTAGAAGAGCTCAACCCCGTCGTGGGTCGTGAACCGGTTTTCCTGGGCGAGACGTGGGGGCATTGCAAAGTCGATGGACGGTCAGGGAGCGCAAATTATCACCTTTCTCCCGCCCTGGATATCGCGGTCCGGAAGTCGAGGGAAACTGACCGGAGGCTGCGGGAGATACCGCGTAAGGATCGTCTTGCGACACAATGGCGGCATGAAAATCCTCATTGTCGAAGACGAAGTCCGGACCGGCGATTATCTGCGGCAGGGACTGACCGAGGCCGGATTTACGGCGGACCTCGTCCGCGACGGTCTGGACGGCATGCACGAGGGCCTTTCCGGGGGCTACGACCTCATCGTGCTGGACGTCAATCTGCCCGGCCTCGACGGCTGGAACGTGCTGAAGGCCTTGCGGGCGGCCGGGCGGGAGATGCCGGTCCTGTTTCTCACGGCGCGCGACCGGGTCGAGGATCGCGTCAAAGGCCTCGAACTGGGGGCCGACGACTATCTGGTCAAACCCTTCGCCTTTTCGGAACTGCTCGCTCGCGTGCGGACCCTGCTCCGGAGAGGCAGGGCGAAGGAGCCCGACGTCCTCGTGCTGGCAGACCTGGAGCTTGACGTGGTCAAGCGTCGGGCGCTGCGGGCGGGCCGCCGGATCGACCTGACGGCCAAGGAATTCGCCCTGCTGGAATTGTTTCTGCGCCGACCGGGCGAGGTGCTTGCGCGGAGCTTCATCGCCTCCCAGGTCTGGGACATGAATTTCGATTCGGACACCAACGTGGTGGAAGTCGCCATCCGCCGCCTGCGGGCCAAGGTGGATGACGGTTTCGAGCCCAAGCTGATCCATACCCTGCGCGGCATGGGCTACGTGCTGGAGCTACGGTGAAGCTGCTTCCCGCGTCGCTGACCCTGCGCCTTTCGCTGGCCTTCGCGGGGCTCGCGGTGGCCGTATTTTCCGCCCTGGGGGTGTACCTGGGGCGAGCGGCGGATGAGCACATGCTGGAACTCGACCGCCACGAACTGCTAGGCAAGCTGGAACTGGCGCGCCATGCGGCCGCCGGCGCAGCGAGTGCCGAGGCCTTGCGGGCGGGACTGGTCGAGTCGCTGGTCGGGCACCACGGCTTGTGGGTCGCCATCGATGGTGGGACGTCCGGGCCGCTCTTCCGTTGGCCGGATGAGGCTCCCGCCGGCGCCCTCCCCGGGGTGGCGGCAGAGGTGGGAGAGGCGCCCGCAGCGGTCGTTGCAGCTGGGCGGACGCTGCGCGCGGTGGCCGGGAGCGTCGATACTGGCTGGGGCGAGACGGCCCGCGTGGTGGTGGCTCGGGATATCGCCCACCACACCCGGTTTCTCGACGACATGCGGCGGGATTTCTGGCTGGCGGTCCTCGCAGCGGCGTTCCTGACCGTCGGGGTCGGGGTGCTGATCGCCCGCAAGGGCATGGCGCCGGTGCGCTCCATGGCCCAGGCCGCCGGACGGATTTCAGCGGGCAGCCTGGGGGAGAGGTTGCCGACGAGGGGAGTTCCGACGGAGTTGCGCGAGTTGGTGGCGGCATTCAACGCCATGCTGGCCCGGTTGGAGGAATCCTTCATACGACTGTCGGATTTTTCCGCCGACCTGGCCCACGAATTGCGCACCCCGCTGCACAGCTTGCGCATGCAGACCGAGGTCTCCCTTTCCCGCGTCCGGACCGCCGACGAATACCGGGATTTGCTGGCCTCCAGTCTGGAGGAGTACGACAGTCTCGCCCGGATGATAGGCGACATGCTTTTTTTGGCGAAAGCCGACCATGGGCTCGTGATTCCCCAGCGCGAACCGGTCCCGCTGCTGACGCTGGCCCGGCAACTGGCCGAGTACTACGGGATTCTGGCGGAAGGGCGCAGCGTGAGCGTCGAGGGTGTGGACATTCCGGTTCCCGGGGATAGGGGAATGCTCCAGCGCGCCCTGGGCAATCTCCTGGCCAATGCCATCCGCCATGTGCCGGAAGGCGGTTGGGTACGGGTGGTCGTGGCGGAAGACTGCGGCGCGGCAAGGGTCACCGTCGCCAACAGCGGCCAACCCATCCCGGCTGGGGATCTGCCCCGCATTTTCGAGCGCTTTGTCCGTCTGCAAGAGGGCGGCGAAGGCAGCGGTCTCGGGCTGGCCATCACCCGCTCCATCGTCCACGCCCACGGCGGAAGCGTGGAGGTCCATTCGGACACCGAGGCGACGCGCTTTGTCGTCGGCTTGCCGCGCTCTTGACGATCGTCTTGGAGTCCCGCGGCAAGGCTGGCATAATCCCCGCGTCATGGAGACTGCATTATGCCCTTCGCACGACGACAATTCTTGAGCGCGTTGCCAGGCCTGCTGTGCCTGGCCGGGATTCGGCAGGTCAGGGGAGAGCTGAGCCCCCTCGATGCGGTGCGGGTCTACGTGGTTCCCCTGGACGACTTCCCCGAAGAGCTGGCCGCCGGGCTGGCTCGCGCCCTGCAGGAAGACCTGGGTCTGAGGGTCAAAGCGTCGATCCGTCTGCCGCCCCTGGCGGTGCCTTACTTGCCGGGTACCCAGCAGTTGATCGCCGAGGAGATCATGCTGCGCGGTGCCGCCGCGTCTTCCCGCCTGCCGGAAGCGATCCCGGAAACCTACCGCGTCTTCCTCACCGCCCGCGACATCAATGGCCGTTCGGCCAATTTTCGCTTCCTCTTCTCGTCTCACAACCGGGCCCTGAATTGTTCGGTGGTTTCCCTGGCGCGCTTGCTGGACTACGCCGCTGGCCGTCCGCAACTCAATCCCCGCGCCCTCATGCGCCTGGCAAAGATAAGCAAGCGGGCGCTGGGGGAAATGGTATTCGGCTGGCAGCGCTCGGCCGATCCTGAGGATCTGATGTACTCGCCGCTCATGAGCCTGGCGGACCTAGATCGGCTGGGCCTGGTCCACCGGGAAACGACGCCCGACGCCAAGCCACCGGAATCAGTCCAAACGGACAAAGCCATCTGACTCCGTCGCTCTGCCGGATGGCGCCGTAGCGGCGACGCGGGAAGCCGGTTTCCCCGATGACGATGGACGGCGGTCGGAATCCGCGGCCACAGGGTCGGCACTTGGAACGTTGATGGCCCTTGAGTTTTCAATAAATCGGATTGAATTTTCGTGGGTCATCGGGCAGGATTGCCTGATGACGGTTGGTTGATGCGGCCGGCCCGCAATGCCTGCCGTTTCCGACTCATCTCCCCTTTGGATTAAGTCCCCATGCCCCTGCCGCAAATCAATTTAAGCCTGCTCCCCGCGTCCCGCATCGCCTCGGGTATCGGCGTCCTGCTTCTGGTCTGGGTGCTCTGGCCTTTCTATTCGGTGCCCACCGGAAGCCGCGGCGTGATTACCCAGTTCGGCAAGATCGTCGGCATCGAGGGAGAGGGACTGGCCGTCCTTCCGCCGTGGCAGAAGCTGAACAACTTCAGTATCCGCGCCGAAAAGGCGGATATCGAAAATGCCGAGGGCAGCACCAGCGACACTCAGCCGGTCAAGGTGAGTATGACCGTCCGCTACAGCATCGCCACCGATCGCGTGGCCGAGGTCTACGAGAAATACTCCCACGACGGCGACCTCTCGTCCTACGTGCAGACGGCGACCCAGGAAATCTTCAAGGCAGTGACCGCCAAATACACCGCCCCCGACCTGATTGCCCAGCGGGCCAAGGTCTCCGGCGACATCAACGCTGCGCTGCGGGAGAAACTGGCCCTCTACGGTGCCCAGGTCATCAATATCGACATGCGCAATTTCGCCTTTTCCGACTCGTACATGCGGGCCATCAACGACAAGGTGACCCAGGAGCAATTGCGTTTGGCCGCCGAAAACAAGCTGAAAACGGTCGAATCCGAGCAGAAGCAGAAAGTGGCCATCGCCGAGGCCGAAGCCAAC
>SSTA01000416.1 GCA_009469685.1 Azonexaceae bacterium
GGGAACACATTCAGCGCGTGCTCCACGAAAACGAAGGCAACGTCTCGGCCACCGCCCGGGCGCTGAAGATGCACCGCCGCACCCTGCAGCGCAAGCTCGCCAAGCGGCCGGTCAGGAGCTGAGCCGGCGCCCTTGCGGCCGCTCAGTGATGATGATGCTGACCCTCACCTGAGGCTCCGGGCCGGACGACCTTGGCGTCGACCGTCTTGCTGCTGCCGTCGGCGAAGCCCAGGGTAAGAGCGACGCGCCCCCCCTCCTTGAGGGGAGTCTTGAGGTCGATGAGCATGACGTGCAGCCCGCCGGGTTCGAGCTTCACCTCGCCTTTGGCCGGTACCTCGACGGCCTTGACCTGGCGCATGCGCATCACGCCGTCGTCGTTGGTGTGATTGTGCAATTCGGTCACCTTGGCCACGCCATTGTCCACCCGGACCAGGCTGGCCGGCTTGTCGCCCGCGTTCTTCAGGACCATGAAGGCCCCCGTGGCCGGCGCCCCCGGAGGAGCGAGGCGGACATAGGGGTCTTGTACGGCGACGTCGTCGGCGGAACCGCCCCAGGCGGGAAGGCACAGGGCAGCGGCGGCGATGAGGACAATGGGCTTGATCATGGTGTTTTCCTAGCGGTGATGAATCGGTGAATTCAACGGAGCAGGCGGCGAATCTCGACCACCAGGCTCTCCGGAGTGAAACCGTGGGGCAGTTTCCCGGCGCGGCGCCCATCGGGGGAAATCAGCTGAATTTCGGAACTGTGGTCGACCGCGTACGGGCCGCCGGCAGCAGCCGGCTGGCGAGCAAAATAGACGCCGTAACGGGCGGCCACCGCAGCCACTTCGGCCTCGCTGCCGGTCACGCCGACGATGGCCGGATGGAAGAAGGCAGTGTATTCCCGGAGGTGGGCGGGACTGTCCCGGGCCGGATCGACGGAGATGAACAGCATCGCCACGCGCGCCGCCTCGGCCTCGGAAAGACTGCCGAGTGCCGCCGCGGCGGTAGCCAGGGCCGTCGGACAGATATCCGGACAATAGGTATAGCCGAAGTAGAGCAGAACTACCTTGCCCCGCAGGTCGGCAAGGGCCACGGGGCCAGCGGCCGAGGTCAGCGTGAAGTCTCCGCCGGGAGCTTCGGCCGCTCGGGGCAGTTCCCGGGTCGGCGGTTCGGGATGCCAGAAGAACGCCACCCCGACGAGCGCGGCGAGGAGCAGCGCTGCAATGACTTGCAGAATCCTGACCGCCATCGCCTACTGCGGCCGGGATCCGAAGCGGAAGGGCACGGCAATGCGCTCCCGCTCGGTTTCGACGAGGACCGTCGCCTGCCAGTCCATGACCCCGGTCACGCACACCGGCAGCGTGGCGGCGCCCTTGAATCGCCCGCCCCCCACCGCCTCGAGGAGAGGGCGATTGAGCCCCATATTCATCGACACCCCAGCGAAATCGACTTCGACCCGGGCAGCCTGGCGTCCGCTCACCGTCACCTCGACCGCCAGCGGCTTGACCATGGGAATCGGTCGCGGCGCCAGGGAAAGTTCGACGCGGCCTCCCCCGGGCAATTCCGCCGAGCAGGCATTGCGGTGCAGATTGCAGGCGGGATCGGGAGCGGCGTTCAGGTCGGCCTTGGGCATCAAGAGGGGGGAAAGCTTGTACCCGGCCACGACGACCAAGGCCATCAGCAGCAGGCCGATTGCGTCGATCAGCATCTTCTTATTCACGACGAAACTCTCGCCAGTCGGGGAAACGGGAAGCGATTTTGCTGCATGAAGGGGGCAAAAACTTAATCCGCGTCAATTTTTTCACGAACGGTGGGGCATACAGTGTGCGGCAAATTGTCGCAGTGGGGCTCGCCCCATCGCGCCAATGGAGGGAAGAAGGCTCACAAATCCTTGATTAATGGGAGATATCAAGATGAAACAATTCGCAGTGAAATCCACCGCGCTACTCGTCGCGGCGGGACTCGGATTCGGGGCCGCCTCGGCCTGGTCCGCAGAATCGCTGCAGGACGTGATGAAACGTCGCAACCTCAGCCAGCAGGACCTGCTGGCCGCGGCCAAGACCTACGTTCCGACCGGCAAGCGCGACGAGTTCGTGGTGTTCAGCTCCGGCGGCCAGTCGGGCCAGATCATCGTGTATGGCATTCCGTCCATGCGCATCCTGAAATATCTCGCCGTGTTCACTCCGGAACCCTGGCAGGGCTACGGCTATGACGAAAACTCCAAGGCCGTCCTCAACCAGGGTCGCATCGACGGCAAGGACATCACCTGGGGCGACACGCACCACCCGGCCATTTCCGAGACCGAAGGCAAGTACGACGGCCAGTTCCTGTTCATCAACGACAAGGCCAATCCCCGCCTCGCGGTCATCGACCTGCGCGATTTCGAGACCAAGCAGATCGTCGTCAACCCGATCTACAAGTCCGAGCACGGCGGCGCCTTCGTGACGCCGAATACCGACTACGTCATCGAAGCCGCTCAGTACCCCGCTCCCCTGGAAAACAAGAAGTTCTATCCCCTCGAGGACATGAACGAAAAGTATCGCGGCGGCGTGACCTACTGGAAATTCGACCGCAAGGAAGGCCGCCTCGATCCGAAGCAGTCCTTCTCCCTCGAATTGCCCCCCTACTGGCAGGATCTGTCCGACGCCGGCAAGGGCCCGTCCGACGGCTGGTCGTTCACCAACTCCTTCTGTTCCGAGCGCTACGTGGGCGGCATCGAGAAGGAACGTCCGGCGTACGAGGCCGGTCGCTCCGCCAAGGACACCGACGATCTGCACGTGATGAACGGGAAGAAGGCCGCCAGACTGGTTGCCGCCGGCAAGGCCAAGACCATCAACGGCCA
>SSTA01000099.1 GCA_009469685.1 Azonexaceae bacterium
AGGCGGTTGCGTAGGTCCGCCGCATTTGCCCGGGGAGGGGAAATCGGTTCCGGGCTCCGCCCTACACCGCTTTCCCCACCCCGCATAAAGCGGACAATTCATTTGCTACAGAACCGGACAGTTCTATTTGTTGCCAACATGTTTCCGTGCCGATCCGGGTTGGCAAGGACGCGGTGACCTAATTGCCGACCCTAGCGGCGAGGCTTACTGCGAAGGGAAACGTCCATTTCGCAAATTGGCGAGCGACTGCCGGCAGTCCCGAAATGGTCCCGGGGATCATCGCTTCCGGACAGGAGCGCGGAAGACCTGGGCTCGGTGGCGCGGCCCCCTAAAACTCCCAGCCCATCCGCTTCAGGAGATTGGCGGTCTCACACACCGGCAGGCCCATGACGCCGGTATAGCTGCCGGCGAGGTGGCGGACAAAGATGCCCGCGCGACCTTGAATGCCGTAGGCTCCCGCTTTGTCGAGCGGATCACCGGTCGCGACATAACGGCGTATTTCTTCCTGGTCCATGTCACGGAACTCCACTTCGCTCGTCGAGAGGGCATATTCGGTCATCCCGCGGAAATGCACGGCAACGCCGGTCAGGACCCGGTGCTTCTTCCCGGAGAGTTCACCGAGGATTTTCTCGGCATCCTTGGCGTCCAGGGGCTTGCCGATAATCCGACCGGCAAACTCCAGAGTCGTATCGGCGGCCAGCACGGGTTGCGCGATCAGCCGGCGCCAGCCGACGATACGACCACCATGGTCGGCTTTGGCCCTGGCGACCCGTTCCACGTAGGCAGCGGGATCCTCGCCGGGCAGCGGGGTTTCATCCGTCTCCGGATCGGCCCGCTCGCCCGTGCGGAAAATCATGGTATCGAAGGCGACCCCGATCTGGCCAAGAAGCTCGCGGCGGCGGGGACTACGGGAAGCGAGGTGTATGCGCATGTTCTTCCGATTGCGGACTGGTGTTTTGGCGTCAGGTTTTAGATCGCTCAGTTGAGGCTCTGCAAGCTTGACCCCCCAAGACTGATGCCCTCCTCAACCGCGTCTCGGCCACCGGACATGCGCGTGCTCAGGCATAGGGCTTCGCGGTCCCGAGTCTTCAACCCTGCGCCCTCATCCTTCCCGGTGGTAAGGGTGATTGCGCAGCACGGTGCTCGCCCGGTAGAGCTGCTCGCAGAGTACCAGACGGGCAAGGCCATGGGGCAACGTCAGGCTGGACAGGCGCAGGCGATCATCGGCGTCGCGCTTCAGTTCATCGTCGAGGCCGTCGGCCCCCCCGATCAGGAGTACCGCATCGCGGCCGTCTTGCATCCAGGAATCGATTCGTCGGGCGAACTGGAGGGTGTTCAGGTCTTCACCGCGCTCGTCGAGGATAACGAGGCGTACCGAACCCGGAATTGCTTCGCGAATGCGCGACTTTTCCGCCGCCAGGAGCTGATCCCGGGTCTTGGAACCCCGAGGCTCCGGCTTGACTTCGATCACGGCGGCGGTCAATTCCCGAGGCATGCGCCGCAGGTACTCGGTACAACCCTCCTCGACCCAGTCCGGTTGCCGGTGGCCAACCGCCACCAGGGTCAGCTTCATGCCACCTTGGATTCCGCCAGTTTGCGATGCTGCCCGGGCGTCACCTGCCAGAGTTCTTCCAGGTTGTAGTACTGGCGGATCGCCGGCTGCATGACATGAACGACAATGTCGCCCAGGTCTACGAGCACCCATTCGCCGTTTTCCTCGCCTTCGACGGAAACAACCTCCCCACCGGCCTCGCGGACCTTTTCCTGAACATTGCGGGCCAGGGCCTTGACCTGGCGGTTGGAGTCTCCCGAAGCGATCACGATGCGATCGAACAAGGAAGTGAGGCGCGTGGTATTGATGACTTCGATGTCTTTGCCCTTGATGTCTTCGAGGGCGGCAACGACGATTTTCTGGAGTTTGCGAACGTCCATCAGGCGGGTCGGTAAAGGCGGTGACGGTCAATATAGTCCACAACGGCTTCCGGCAGCAAATAGCGCGGGCTGCCGCCGCTGGAGACCAGTTGGCGGATCCGGGTGGCGGAGATGGCGAGCGGCGTCAGGGGCGCGGCGATCACCCCCCCGGCCGGCGAACGCCTCAGCGCCCGGCTGTCGGACACTTCGCGCCGCGAGAATTCCGTGGCCAGTACCGCAGGCAGGCTGGCGGGATCGATGGGAAACCCCGGCCGATGAAATACCGCGATGTGGGCGAGGGAAAACAAATCCCGCCAACGATGCCAGGTCGGCAATCCGGCGAAGGCGTCTGCGCCCAGGAGGAGGACCAAGGCACGCTCCCCCGCGGCCTCCGCCCGCAAGCGTTCGAGGGTCGGCACGGTGAAGCTCGGGGCCGTGGATTCCACTTCGGAGGCATCTACGGTGAAGGCCGAATTTCCGGCCACCGCCAGACGCACCATGGCCAGCCGATGGGCAGCATCCACTCCGGGAATATCGCGATGGGCAGGATTTCCGGCAGGAATCCAGCGCACTTCGGCCAGTCCAAGGCCTTCGCGGGCCTCCTCGGCGAGGCGCAGGTGTCCGGTATGGACCGGGTCGAACGTTCCCCCGAAGACTCCGAGGAGATCAGGCAGCGGCATCGACGCCGAAGACGTCACGATAACTGACGTAAAAACTGGCAAAGACGATGGGCGCCAGAACCAGCATCACCGGAATGGTGACCAAGGCGGCCATGAAATTGGCCGCTCCGGGAAAAATCAGGACCAGCAGCCCGAGGAGGATTCCCGGGATGATGGCCGCCACGGCCGCGAGGGAGAGGCCATAGACCAGGAAAGCGCGCCAGTTGATCCAACAGGCCACCAGGCTGAAGAAAAGCGCCTTTGCAGCAGAAAGGCCATGCCAGGCAGCCAGGACCGGAGCAAACCAGTAGGCCATGAGAAGCGGAGTCAGCAGCAGGACGACTACGGTAGCCGGGGCAAGAAGGCGGCCGCTCTCCACCGCTTCCCTGTCCACCGGTTGGCCCGACAGCATGGCACGCATCAGTTCGCCGTCGTCGATGAGGGAAGCCAGCATCAGTATCACAAGGGTAGAGACCAGATAGAGGGCACCGAGGGCCGCCAGGGTACGCGGGTTTTCCTTCAATCCCCCGAACAGCGTCTGGACGCCTGGAACCAGACGCCGTTCAAGAAGGCGGCAAGTCTGCATCAGTCCGACCGAAAGTCCGGGAATGGCCAACGACGCAGCGACGGTCCCGATCAGCGGCACGGAGGACAGCAGGATGACCGTAAACCAGTAGGCCACCACCAACATGGCGAGCAGCGGTGGGTTGCGGCGGAACAGTTCGGCGCCGCCGACCAACCAGCGCCAGCCGGCTGCAGGAGGAAGAGTGTTGGCTCGCATCAGCTGGCAGGGAAGACGTCGCGATAGGACGCGTAGAGCGCACCGGAGAACACCGGCAGAAGCACGAGAAATCCCAGCCCGAGGGGAAGCGTGGCGAAGAAGCACAGCACCGTCAGGATGATGCTGAAAACGAGAAAGGGCAGCCAGTTGGCGACGCAGGCCGCAAAGCTGGCCTTCATCGCCGCGATCGGCGCCATGGCATTGAAATAGACCAGTGCCGGCGCAAACCACATGGCCATGATGAGAGGAATCATCGCAATGGACATCAGCATTCCGCCAAGCAGGAGGCCCCCGAACAGGACGCCCAGCCCCGCCCCGGCCACCGCGGGATTGCTCGTCGCGACCCCGAATACGCCGCCGACTACGCCCCCGCCAATCAGGATGCCGATGACCAGCACGACGGCCAGGATCGCGGCCGTAAACACGACGCCGAGCAGCACGAGTTCCCCTGCCCGCCGGTTGAACCCGGCGAACAGGCCGCCCACGTCGATGTCTTCGCCCCGGGTCTGGCGGCGCGCCAGGTCCAGGAGTCCGGCGCTGAGGATGGGCATCAGAAGATTGGTGGCGACTCCTCCGACAATGGGCACGATGGTCGGCCCGATGCCGATGATCATTGTGAGCAGCGCCGCCGCAAGCCAGACGCTGGGATTGGCGGCGAAGAGGGTCCAGCCTTGGCGCAGCCAGTCGAAGCAGGCCCCCGGGTCCACGTGCCGACTGGAGCCGTCGAAGGGTCTGGGAGCCACCGGGAAGGGAGCGGAATCGTCCATCGATGTGTCAGCAAGCCGGAAGAGGAGACCGCCGACGGTTCCCGATTACCAGTTGTGGATCACCCACATGGGGGGCTTGACCACCGGGCCGCCGACCGTGTCGGCCTCGACGAACTGACCGTTGCCCTGGTGATCGACCAGGTAGTAGGGTTTTCCCCCCGCCGGCGTCACTTTGACCATGTAGAGCTTGCCGTTGGCGCGGAATTCCTCCCGCGTCTCCTTGTCGTTCCGCACAATGGTGACCTGGGGTTCGAGGGCCTCGTCGAAGGCCTCCATCCCCGGAGGAGGAGGCGGTACCGCGGGCAGGGGCTTCAGGTCTGCAGGACGCGGCGCATCGGCCCAAACGGGCAGGGCAGCGGCAAAGAGGAGGGGAACTAGGCGGCGCATGGCAATTCCAGGGGGCTTTGTCTTCATTCTATTACAGGTTGAGCATCATCTCCCGTTCGTTGGGGAGCGGCGCAAAGGGACGGGCCTCGTAATGTTTGAAAATAGCCTCGACTACCCGAGCGGGGTCGTCGATCACCTGAATGAGCTCCATGTCCGTGGGATCGATCATCTTCTCGTCGATCAACCGGGTGCGAAACCAATCCACCAACCCTGCCCAGAAGCTTGAACAGACCAGGATGATCGGGATCTTGCGGCTCTTACCGGTCTGGATCAAGGTCAAGGCTTCGAGCAGTTCATCCAGGGTGCCGAAGCCGCCGGGCATGACCACATACGCACTGGCGCAACGCACGAACATGTATTTGCGGGCGAAGAAGTGGCGGAAAGTCTGGGAGACGTCCTGGTAGGGATTCGCGCGCTGCTCGTGGGGCAACTGGATATTGAGCCCGACCGACGGCGACTTCCCGTCGAAGGCGCCCTTGTTCGCAGCTTCCATGATGCCGGGACCGCCACCGGAGATGACCGCGAAACCAGAATCGGAGAGCAGACGGGCGATCGTTTCGGTCAGTTGGTAGTAGGGAGAGTCCTCGGGTACCCGGGCGCTGCCGAAAATGGTGACCGCCGGGCGGATCGTGGACAGGCGTTCGGTGGCCTCGACGAACTCTGACATAATGCCGAAGATGCGCCAGGATTCCCGTGCCGACGCTGCCTGGATGAGGGCATCGGCTTCCGCCGAGTGAACGAATTTGTTGTTCTCTGTCATATGCCTCTGCTCCTCTTGGTGGACGGTTCGTCCTACCTCTATCGCGCCTTCCACGCCCTGCCCGACCTGAGAAACAAGGCCGGCGAGCCCACCGGCGCCCTGTATGGGGTGCATGCCATGCTACGCCGGCTGGAAAGCGACTACAAGGCAGACTACAAGGCCGTGGTCTTCGACGCCAAGGGCAAGACCTTCCGCGATGACTGGTTCCCCGAATACAAGGCCCACCGTCCGCCCATGCCGGAAGACCTGGTCCGCCAGATCGAGCCCATTCACGCGGCGGTACGGGCCGCCGGCTGGGCCCTGCTGATGGTCGACGGCGTCGAGGCCGACGACGTCATCGGCACCCTCGCCGCCCGGGCGTCCGCAGTCGGCATGGAGACGCTGATCTCCACCGGCGACAAGGACCTGACCCAACTGGTGAGTCCCGCCGTACGCTGGTACAACACCATGAGCAACGAACTCCTCGACCCTGTCGGGGTGGAGGCCAAATTCGGCGTGCCGCCACGGCTCATCGTGGACTACTTGGCGCTCATCGGCGACAGCGTCGATGGCGTTCCCGGAGTCGCCAAGTGCGGGCCCAAGACCGCACTGAAGTGGCTGGCCCAGTACGGCGACCTCGACGGCATCGTCGCCCACGCCGACGAGATCGGCGGCGTGGTGGGGGAGAATCTCCGCGCCCATCTGGGTTTCCTTCCCCTGGGCAAGAAGCTGGTGACCGTCGTCTGCGATCTCCCCGGCCTGCCGGCGCCGGCCGAGTTGGTCCCCCAACCCCGCGATGCCGAGGCCCTAAAGACCCTTTTTTCCCGCTTCGAATTCAAGACCTGGCTGAAGGAACTGGAATCCGGTGCCACGCAGGAAGACGGGCTCGCAACCCCCGCTGCCCAGCCCCCCACCCTCGACGATTCCGGAGGGCACCGGGCGCGCTACGAGACCCTGCTGTCCTGGCCGCAACTGGAAATCTGGCTGACCAAGATCGACGGTGCCCCACTCACGGCCCTGGACACGGAGACCACCAGTCTCGAAGCCTTCGCCGCCCGCATTGTCGG